>JBJEKR010000182.1:0-2038 GCA_051878735.1 Prevotella sp.
GCAAATCTATCGTAGGAGTTTTTTATATTACCTTGCAGACGAGGTGCGGGCGAGACGCCCACACCCCCAGCCGTTGCCGCTGAATATTCAACTCTTCAACTAATTTTTATCCTCACAACTCCTTCCGTCTTCTCTCCCTTCACGGTCAGCACGATGCGCCAAAGGCCATCGTGCCACATCGACTGCATCATCGGGTCAAATAGACAGGAAAGAGGCTCTATCGTGGCTTCAAGCCGACTCTTGTCGTAGGTCAGCTTGCGGCTACCAATCCTTATGCCATCCTTCTCTACCTTTGGTTCTGCGGCAGCGATGAACATCAGTCGCGTGGGGGCTTTCCATTGGCTCAGTTGGTAGTCGTCGTTCAGCGTTATGTCGCCCTGCTTGCCAATGCTCACTGTCCGCGTCCACCGCTCCACGTTGGCAGAGTCGGGATAAGTTTTGGCAATGTCCATCGTCAAAGAGCCTTTCTTCCGTTTCACGTCGCGTGCTGCATATTGCTTGCCCGCCATTTGGTCGCATCCGTTTATCTGCGGCAGGTTGTGGTAAGCCGACTGCATTGTCCATATCTCATAGCGTTTGCTGCTGAATGTCTTTGACGTGTATTCGCCCACACCGGGGTCGATGAGTATCGGCTTCCCGCCGTCATACACCACGAAGCTGCCCACGTCGTTGTGGTTGTGGCTCTCGTCGTTGTGTCCACCCTTCATTCCCACGAACACGCCGTTCCTTCGTGCCGTGAATATCTGCAGTCGTGGCAGCCATGTGTCGGCAAGCGTCGGCTCTTCGGGTTTTGTTTCAAGGAACTTGTCCAAGCAACTGAGGAACACCAGTTCGCGTCCCAGGGTAGGATAATTGCCGCTGTTGTCGTATATTCCCGCCGCGTTCTCCTCAAATCCCTTCTCCTGTGCCACATAAGCCGCAAATCCCTCCATCGTCGTGTCGCCAAGATACAATCCGAAGGGAAACATCACGTTCGGCTGCTGCACCAATCTGTTGCCGTGCGAGTCGGCAAAACTGAGGCAGTAGCCGTCGGCTATGTAGGTGGAGTAGCAGTAGGAAGCCATGTTCCGCAGTTTAGGGGTGAGAGGTGAGAAGACAGAGGGAAGAGGTGAAGGTAATAGCCACACGCAATCAAACAGCGATGCCGCCGCCCTGTCCCAATATGTAGGTCCTTCGTCGCAGCCGCCGTCGTCGGGATAGGCGTTGAAAAAGCATTGTATGGCTTGTGATATTTGTGCGAGGGCATCGTTGCGGCGACTCTCGTCGTGTTCGCAGAACAGCACGCAGGCAAGCCAGTTGGAGCAGATCCAAGGGTTCCAGTTCATGCCCGCCTTCTTCCACCAGTAATCTGTTGTCGAGGCAGGAATCAGTATTCGGCGTTCTATTTCACGGTCGATGCGCTCGGTCAATAGCGGCGAAAAGCTGTCCAATTCTGCTTTCAGGGCGCGTCGCGTCCATGCCATCAGTCCTGCCGTCTCAGCGTTGAAGAGGTCCACCGTCTGGTCTTCGGCTCTCATCATCTTTGTGCCGTAGTGTGCCGGAATGCCCCACCATGTCTCTTCCATCGTGCTGCAAAGTCCGTCGATGATGTCGCCCATAAACCGTCCTTTGCCTTCCGCAACTTCAGCCATCACCAGTGCCGCCAACTGCCTGCGTTTTGCAAATGTGGCTTGCTCGTATCGTGTGCGATTGCCGTTGGTCTTAAACTCGGCGAACATCGTCGCACTTGGCGAGTTCCACGGCTTACCTGCAAACTGCTCACCGTATTTCACGTAGCTCTCGCGCACCTTTGGCGCAGCATCAAGGTTTTGTCTCACGGCAATCATAAGACTGTCGTCGGCACTTGCCGTCATTGCCATTATCATCAAAGGCAACGATATCATCAACTTCTTTATGTTCATCCCTTTCTAAATGTTTGAATGATTGTTAGTAGTTGCAGCTTTCTTATGCAAAGAGATGCAGCTTTTTCTTATGCAAAATTACTAACTGAAGTTTCGCAGGTATTCGTAATCTCCCGATTGTAGGGGCAGACCGAAGC
>JBJEKR010000183.1:0-2031 GCA_051878735.1 Prevotella sp.
CATCAATAACAAAAAAGTCATACTAAAATAAAACTATGAATACAAAGAATAAAAAGATGTACGTCAAGCCTGAAATTAACGTAATACCCTGCGTGTGTAAACAAAGCCTCCTTGCCGGAAGTACAACAATTTATGTCGATGGGGAGAGCGTAGACTTTGACTATGACGAAGCTTCAGGCCAAGCGGCATATTAAGTTAATAGTATTTTGAGATAGATAATTATTTATCAGGTCTGTATTATTTCTAAAAAAATGATGCAGACCTCTTTTTCAAAAGAAAACAATGAAGAAAACAATGATGACAGCTTTGTTGTTCTGTGCTTGGGCGGTAGGCATCCATGCCCAAAGTACGACAATAGACCTTGCCGATGCAGTGGCGACAAGTGGCTCTATCTCGGTTGACGAGTCTTGCATATCCAATACAAAAAATGGCGCATACGCTATATACGAAGTAAGTGTAGGTGAAACGGCACTTTACGACATTAGCGTCTTTTTCGGTACGAAGAAAGACGGAAGCTCCATTTCCATTGATATGGATACTGATTTGGATGCACTGAAGGCCAGACCACAGGAACCTTTCCTGACAAGGGCTACGTCGAATCCTAACGACTGGAATGCTCGCTACGAATATGGCTTTGGACCTTTCAAACTTGCCCAAGGCAAAATCTATTACCTGCGCATCACTTTCACTACGACAAGCGGTTCGTGGGTTGGAAACGTGCATGAGATTTGCTTGGAGAAAAGCGTCAATCAAGAGGCAACCGATTTTGTGGAAGCAGGTGCCTCAACCAACGACGGTTATGCGTTGTACTCGCAGAACTTCGACGGCAAGTCAACCATCTATCCTTTCTATCGCGGATGGGCTTGGGAGCCAAACTATATTGAAAAGAAGGAAGACTCATATCTTGAATTCTACTATAATGCCCAAGCTCTCGCCGACGATGACAGACGTCAGCGCAGAGGGGCTGAAATTACTTGCGGCTATAATACTACGACATCGGGCTGGTACGGCTTCCGTTTCTATTTGCCTGAAGGAAAATTCCCTATGGATGAAGGTGGAATAATCATTGCACAGATGTTTAACCAAGGATGCCGAAACAGTTGGGCAGGGCATTTGTCAATAGACAATGGTGTGTTGAAACTGTCACGTCGTCATGCATTGGTTGACCCCGTGGTTGCTTCATTGGGAAAGCTCGAAACCAACAAATGGTATTCGGTGGTTGTATATTTCAAGGTTGGCATCAACAATAAAGGACGAGTGAAGGTATGGCTTGGCGACAACATGACCGAAGCATCTCCTGTTTATGATTCAGGTGCTTGCAATTTCGGTTTTGGCCACTGGCTTGATGACGAGACCTTGGATGATACAGGTACTAATGAGGAGTGTATAAACCATAGTTCATACGGCGGAAAGGACAGAATTGGATGCAAGTTCGGATTATATGTGTCCAATAGCGTTGACATTACGATTCGCATGGACGACATAAAGGCTTTGCAAGGCAATCCAACGGGTGCATTCGGAATCGTAAATCCGTCAAAGGGCAGTGCAGCAGGAATCAATCTCATAAACGACATACCCGAAGGCAGCGAAGATGCATATACGCCTTCAGGCATGAAACTGAAGGATGCCTCTCAGTATAATGGCCTGTATATCAAAAACGGAAAAGTCAGGCTGTCTTTTAGTGGACGCAATTAATCCTGTTACACTTCCGGTTTTGAATCCGTCGATAGTGCCCTTTTCAGATGAGAAATTGATGCCGATGCCTATCACCGTGCGCTCGTCGGCAACTTATGTGGCGGCATAATCCTTGTCCTTAATCTGCTGGAGGGCATCGTCGGCGGAACCGTTTAGCTGGAACTCGAATATATCGACGGGTTTATGACATTCCACCACGCAGTATATCCCTCCCTCACTCGTATCTTTCTCTGCCACGGCGTTGTAAAACCCAAGCATCTGGACAATGAGGTAGAATGTGTAATGGAAATATAGCTCACATTTCGCAAGGTGTTGTTTGCGTTGGAAACGATAGGT
>JBJEKR010000184.1:0-8827 GCA_051878735.1 Prevotella sp.
AATTCTTAATTCTTCATTCTTAATTTTTAACAAGTCCTGCTCCCTCAGCGACGATTACGTCACCTGGTTTCAATCCTTTTTCCACTACAAAGTCAGTGCCGTTGTTCAGACGGAACACCTCTACGGGTGTTGACTGCGGTTTGCCGTTCACCATCTTGTAGGCGAAAGTCTTGTTCTGCAGTTCGTAGGTCGCTCCCTGCGGAACTACTATGGCGTTGCGTAGCGTGGTGGGAACAACCACCGTCGCACTGCCGCCACCGATGAGCAGTCCCTTCTGATTGTCGAAATCGGCACGCAGGGTAACGGCTCCCGTTCCCTGACTCACTATTCGGCTCACAGCGGCAATGCGTCCCTTCACGGCATATTCCTTGCCACTCGCCGTCAACAGGCTCACATCAGGCATCTGCTTCATGAAATTGTCTATCGACCCATATTGCGCTATGAGTTCCGTCACCTGTCGCTCAGTCATTGAGAAATAGGCATAGATTCGGGATGAGTTCGAGATGGTTACGAGAGGGTCGGAAATGGAGCTCGACACAAGAGAGCCGACACGATAAGGTATCATGCCTGCCACACCGTCAGCAGGACTCTTCACCTCGGTGTGTGCAAGGTTTTGTGCTGCACTGACCACCTTAGCCTTTGCCTGAGCAAGAGCCGCCTTCGACGAAGCTACGGCATTGCGAGCCGTCTTCAGCTCATAGTCGCCTACAACGCTTCCCTCGTAGAGGCGTTCCGTGCTTTCAAGCGTCAGCTGAGCCGTTGCCAACTGCGCAGCCGCATTAGCCTCGTTAGCCTTTGCCTCGTCAAACGCTGCCTTGTACGACACTTGGTCAACGACAAAGAGTATCTGTCCACGTCTGACCTTGTCGCCCTCCTGAATACATATTCTTGTTATCTTTCCATTGACTTCGGGACGCACCTCCACCGTCTGCTGTCCTTCGAGCCGTGCCGAATACTCTGACAGCAGAGTGATGTCAGCGGCATTGACGGTCATAGTCTTATATGCAGCAGCCTCTTCCTTTTTCGTCTTTTTCCCATTGCAGGCACAAAGCAGTGTCACTACACAAAGACCTATAATCAGAACTTTTGTTTTCATGTTATATCCTTTTTGTGAGGAAACTCATTCTTAAATTTCCACTGCAAAATTAAAGCAACGTTTTGAGGTGACCAAATGAGAAACGCCGTATGGTGGCAGAAAAAAGATAAATGGGGGCAGAAAAATCCTCCTCTCTTTGCTGCATAGTCTTTTTTTTAGTAATTTTGCAGCGGATATGAGAAACGTTCCTCTACTTATCGACCTTACCTTCTGCATAGTGT
This sequence comes from Prevotella sp., assembly GCA_051878735.1. Taxonomy (GTDB): domain Bacteria; phylum Bacteroidota; class Bacteroidia; order Bacteroidales; family Bacteroidaceae; genus Prevotella. Next base: position 1,318 of record JBJEKR010000184.1, read on the forward strand.
TCCTGCCGCTGATAATCTGGCTCATGCCGAAGGAAAACTGGATGCTGGAGAAATACCCCAGTTTCCTCTATATGGCTGTGGCTTGGCTCTATGTCATCTACATCATTAACCGACGCTTCACCATCCCACTGCTTTTCCGTAGCAAGCGGAGCATGGCATGGGCATTGGCATTGCTCGTGGCGTCTGGCTGCGTCACCTACCTGCTGACACACATCGAGATGTTCGCCCCACTGTATGGCGAACACACATATCATGAACTCTATCCGCAACGTATCATCAAGCTACAGCTCTATCGGCAGACAGTATGGCTGTGGTTCATCATTGCCGAGACCTTCAGCTTCGCCGTTGGCATACTGACGGAGTTCAACCGCCAGCGACAGCAGCGCGAGGCAATGGAAAGCGAGAGAAACCGTGCCGAACTGGCCCTGTACAAGGCACAGATAAACCCACACTTCCTTTTCAACACGCTGAACACCCTCTACGGACTGCTCATAACGCGATCGGAGAAGACCATTAAGGCGATGGAGCAGTTCATAAGCCTAACGAAATATCTCTACAACAACGCCAACTGCACGTTGGTGCCTCTATGCGAGGAAATGGAATACCTGCAACAGTACATCGAGCTGCAAAAGCTGCGACTCAACGAAATGGCAGACGTAAAGTTCACCTACGATGTTACGCAACCTGAGAGCCAGCTGCCACCGATGCTGCTGATGACATTTGTTGAGAATGCCTTTAAATACGGCATCTCGTCCAACGAACACTGCTTCATACACATCACTCTCGTACAACACGACGGAGGCATAACCTTTGAGGCACAGAACTCCGTATTCGCTTCTGCTACAAAGACGTCGAAGAAGATGGGATTGGAGAACTGCCGCCGCCGTCTGGCGCTACTCTATCCCGACCGGCACAGGCTCACAACCACACACAACAAGGACGGAACATTCCACGTTAACTTATGGATAAAGCTTGACGAGTCAGGGGGTTAATCCACAAAGCATGAATCATAGCTCAAGCGAGCTTGGCTCTCCTCTCGCTTGCAAAAGAATTCATAATTGCCTTCGTCGATTACTCAACGCACTATCAAGTGCAAATTAGCGGCAGTGGGATATTACCTCGTTGGCGAGGTGCGGGCGAGACGCCCACACTCCCAGTCGGTTCGCGCAGCAATTTTTAATTCTTAATTCTTAATTTAAATAACTATGATAAGATGTATAGCCATTGACGATGAACCCATAGCACTGAGCATCATCGAAAAATATTGCAACATTCGGGGTGGAATAGAACTGGAGATCTACAGCACCCCACGTCACGGCATGCAACGCGTGCTTGATACGAAACCAGACATCGTGTTTCTCGACATCGAGCTTAACGGAATGTCGGGCATAGAGTTTGCTCGCCAGTTGCCGGCCAATTGCTGCCTAATCTTCACCACTGCTTATGCCCACTATGCACTCGACGGTTTTGAGGTCAACGCCGTTGACTTCCTACACAAGCCATTCTTCTACGAGCGTTTTGCCAGAGCAATGGACAAGGCTGAAATGTGGCTCACGGCACGCAACCTCATCAGCTCGATAAACTCCGACGAACGCCGATTAGTGGTGAAGCAGGACTACAAGAATGTGAGTATAGCCATTGACACCATTTCTTATATTGAGGCTCTCGAGAACTATGTTCGAATACATAAAATCGACGGCACTAAAGTGACCACAAAGATGCCACTACATGCCGTAGAGCAAATGTTGCCTGATGACATGTTCATGCGCATACATCGTTCGTTCATCGTCAGTCGCAAGCGCATTGCAGAATACACGCGCACCGAGATGCGACTTATGGACGAACCGCATACATTGCCCATTGGAAAGAAGTATGCAAAAGAAAACTATTAATTCTACATAATAAAATTGGAGAAATGAAATTTTATGCATATCTTTGCAACGACAATAAACCACGGGTCTTGGTAGAGACCTTAGCCTTGGGGCTATAAATCAAACTCCACATTTTGTTTCTTATGGCTATCGTTAGTGAATTATGTTGGCATCGTCAGCTGGGAAAGGGCATCTTGGCTGCCATGCTTTTGTTGTTTGGTGGTTGTAAAGACTCTACACAGGCTTTCGTCTCGTCTGCCAAGGAGTCGATTGTAAAGGTCTATTCATACGGCTTCGTAGATCTGGAAGGTGCCAAGCCAAGCTCCATAATCGTGGAATACGACCAAAAGGTTGATGCAAGAAGCGTCTCTGCCGACTGCTTTGAGGTGACCGACTATGTGACATGGCTTGAACGGCAAGACGGATACGACACCACCATAGAGCGTGACAACGACGACGTGAAGGGCAACGAGGGTATGCCAGTGAAAGTTTACGTCAATGACATTCCTTCACCTTCGGAAGAAGGCGGCAAGGCCTGGGGAAATTATGTCGTGATAGAGTTGAACACCGACTACATGCTCGCCGGTCAGAACCTGCCATACACCGTTTCCATGATGGCAGGAGTGAAACAGCTGAAGGACATCAAGGGCGAGAAGGGCGACATCACTTCCGACGATGCCGAAAAGGCAAACTATAGTATGACAGAACATGTCACCATGCGAGGCAAAGTGGTCATACAGCCCGAGACTGACAAGAACTGCATCTTGCTGCCACAGTTTGACGAGGCTAATGGATGGACAATCCACAACATGGGCGGCGATGGATTCCTGGCGCACAACTGCTACAGCGAATATACCGGCAAATACTACGACTTTGAATTGCCATACGCCATATTTGTTCCTAAGAAAGAGGTGATGGAGCAGCACAAGGGCGACATATCGCTCGTAATCCACATGGAACATGCCGGAGGCAACGACACCGACCCGATGTCGGCCATAACGTCGTCGAAGGCAGCCGCTCTGCTCTCGTCCGACAGATGGCAAGCTGCCAATCCAGCCATCGTCATAGTGCCGCAAGTGGAGGAGACAAGGCGTTCGACAAACGATTATGTGGCATCGAGCGAGGTAAACACCGCCGTTTGGCAACTGCTCGACTGGCTGCTGGAAAAGTATGACGGCTACATCAACCACGAGCGTATTTACGGCACAGGACAGTCGATGGGTGGAATGTTGCTGCTGAACATGTCGGCTCAGCGCGACAATTTCTTTGCAGGACTGGCATTGATAGGGGCGCAATGGTCGAGCAGCTACGACAAGTCTTTCCAGCACGATGGAGCGCCGGCACGAACTCCCGACAACGACCCCGTTTCCTTCAATGGCTTCGGACTTGACAGTGAGAACTATCAGAACTGGTACTATATGGTGTCGGACGACAACATCTTGATACACACCTGCGGCGGCGACCCGATGGCAACGGGAGAGTGGCAGGCTCTCGTGGATTACTACAATGCAGTGGGAGCTGTGGTGGCTACTGACGAATGGGACCCTTATGATCCACTCGCCACACAGAACAATCGTGACAAGGCTCTCACCGACAAGGCTAGCATACAACCCGGTGGAGGCATCTGCTGGGGACGGTTCAATCGAGGCAACCACATGTCAACATGGAAATACGGCTATCAACTCGAAGCTCCGTTCGACTGGCTTTTCGCACAGCGACGTTCCACGGCAGCAGCACGAGGCAAGTTGGAGCTTTTGAAGAACGAGTGGCTTGGACGTGACAATGACGGGAATGTCATTGCCGGTTCAGGAACAAAAGGGTTGAACAGTGCCCAGTTTACGCCTTCCGGACCTTCCACCCTTTATGCCGAAGGTTGGACACCGCTCTCCGTTACATTGCAGTTGATGGAGACTGCCGCCACAGCCAGTGAGGACAATTTATCGGAAGCACGCGAAGCTGCCCTCAAGGCTTATCGACTGCTGTCGGCTAAAGACCAGGACACAGTGGCAAAGGCATATCCTAACATTGTTGCGAAATAGGGAAACCCCAAAAGTTCGAAGCCCCCTCCAGCTCCCCCAAGGGGGAGTGCAACGTTAGCGCTTCCATTGTGCGCAGCCATCACTCCCCCTTGGGGGAGCTGGAGGGGGCTTCGAGCTTCGGTGGCTTCGACCTTCGATTACGGCTTGAACTTGGAGAGTGCTCTCATCCAGTCATATACATACTGTATGTTCTCAGTATCAGTGGAGATGACATGAGCCTTGCCTACGTCTGACTGTGTGAAAGTTGTTTCCCCGTTGTCAGCAATTGACAGTATGCCCTTGCGTGAGCAGTTGAAATGGCTTTCGCCCAGCACTGCATGAATCACTACCTCAGCATCCCACCAATATTGACCAAGATCGCCTATTGCCCATTCGTCATAACGGGAATAAACCTGGTACATGGGATGTTCGGGCTGCCATGCGTAGTCTGCCAGTACTTCATCGTGGTTTGAGGGATATTTCATGCCCTCTTCCAACGGCAGGAGGCACAAGTCAGTAGGCCAGTTCTCCAATACCTTCTTTGCCAAGGGAACGTCGCCTCCCACATTATACTCAATGGTGAGTAACTCCTGCTTGCCTTCTTCTGTTTGGGTACGCAAGGGCACTGGCGTGAAACATCCACCCGTAGCCTCCAACCGTTTCACTTTCTTGCCGATAAGCTCACTGCCGGAAAGTGGCGAATACTCGTCGGGAGCTGAATCAAGCAACATCCCCAGGTTACTGAACTTACCTATGCATACTATCACTACGCTTTGATCCTCTGCTCCAGCAAGCAGTTTGCGGTAGAGTTTCCAAGCCGGCAAACGTTCGCTTATGGGAATACCTGTGAAAGGGAAAAGAGGCGAGCCATCGGCTTTCAGTGAATCAACCAACTGGAAATATGGCACCATCAGGAACAAGTCTTCCTCACCGGGGAGAAATCCCAAAGGCACATCGTCAGCCTTGAAAAAATGCAGAAACCTGTCAGCCAGTTCTCTTGCCTTTTCCACCTGCACGCTTGTCATTACTCCTACGACATTGCACTTTTTCTGCTGTTGCATATAGAACAGAGCTTGCATGGCAAGAATGTCATCATTGCTGTTACCCAAGTCAGTGTCCAGAATCACGTTTATAGATTCCGACTCCATATTGTTGTCCGTCACATTATTACCTGTGCATGATAACAAACCCATGCAGCACAAAACAACAACATACAAAATTCTTCTTATCTCCATTATGTTCTATTTCAAATACTTGTTCACTCCTAAACTAAAACAACTCCCCAACAGAAACCACCTCGTCAACTGAACAAACAACTTGTCAACTCGTCAACTCTTCATGCAAAATTAGTAAAAAGAAAACGTTTCACCTAATATTTTCATGAAAAAAAATCCATTTTTAACATTCAATGAAATATAAGTTTTCGAACTCATTTTTTTGTAGTTTTTTGTGGTTGAGAGCGTTAACAGCCCTCTCCCGAGTTAACACTTTGTCAACAGCCCGAATGCTTGCCTTTTTTGGGGTCTTAACTTATGATTTGGGCCGGTATTAAGTTAAGATTGGCCTTGGTCTTAGGTTATGACCTGCTTTTTACATAGGTTTTGCCATCCTTTGTTTGACGGTGCAAAGTTACAGCCTTTTTCGTCACGTTGTCCTGTTTTCCCCACAAACGTGAGGTGTTTCCCTGAGAACGTAAAGCGTGGAGTGTCAATGCTTTAGAAAGTGTGATGTTAATGTCAAATTCACGTTAACAAAGTAACACTCAGTTGGCGAAAATGTTACTTTGTTAACGTGATTTTGGCATTAACTTTCATATTTATCCTGAAACATACCTTGTGCGTACCTTATTTATAAATATTTTTATTATAATATATATATATATAGTAACGTTAACAATTTTGTGTTTTCAATGCAAAAAACTGGGTAACAAAGTAACATTTTACGTTAACCGATTCCGTTTTCTGAAGATGTTATCCTGTTTTTATCACTGATGAATTTTTCTTGCTTTCGTGGAGAGCTATACTCCGTTCTTCCTCCGCTTTTTAGGCGGAAGAAGAACGGCAGAACAGCCTTTTTACTGCTTTTCTAACGAATTGCGAGCTATCGGAATAGATTATTCATCATAAGCAAGTAAACTATTCTTTCACTACCTTGCGTCCGTTTATGACATATATGCCCTTGGGCAGTGAACGGAAAGCCTCGCTCATTGTTGTATTTTTGCGAACCAGGCGTCCGTCGATGCTGTAGATGTCATGCTTAGCTTCCTTTGGGATATTGATGTAAACGCCCTCCATGCCTGCAGGGATATAGCTTCCAAGGGAATAAAGAGCATAGATAACGTATGTTGTACCTGTATCAGTGTGTTTGGAGTCTTCTGCATAATAGATATCAAAAGTCTTATAGTCATTCTCGAGCAGATAACGCTCCATATTCTCCATATTCAACACAGGCACGATTTCATCAGCCTTAGAATGTACAAAGGTGATGGTGTCAGTCTTCTCGGGCTTCCATTCGTCATATACGAGAGAGTTGTCTTTCAGGTGATAGATAATATCCTTCATACTCTCGCTTTCCTCGTCGAAGAAGTCCGTTTTCACGATTTTGTCAATCGGCAGACTCTTGTCGTTGGTACTGCCATATTTCTCATAGATGAAATCATTGATGTAGTTGGTGTCGTGCTCCTTGGAGTCAAACAGTTCAGGCAGATACTGTACGAAGTCATCATTGAAGATGTCCTCGTTCTTCACCTTGTATCCTCCAGCGTCAATCATGCCGCTGAGGATAAGCGGCAGTGCAACGGGATATTGCGACATGTTCTCATCTCTCAGCTTCTGGTAGTGTGAATACATGTCGTATGAGCCACCGCCGATGACGCAATAGTTAATCTTCGGCAGTTCGTCACTGCGGTAGCCCTCTGCGACAAGTCGGTTCACCCACATTCCAGAGTGCCCGCCCTGGGAGTAGCCGAGGTTGACCACCACGTCCTCGTATTCAAATCCCTCATCCTCTATAAGTTTGCGTCCTGCAAGGAAAGCGTCGATATCCACGCGTGCCGCAGCCCTGCCTTGCAGGTACTTCTGGTTGTTCGCCACGTCAAGTCCGAAGCCGAAACCGTCAGACTCTATCAGGATATAGTTGGAACCTGCGAGAAAACCTTCCAGTGTAAATTGTCCCGTCACGTTGGTAGGACGCTGGCTGTCGGCGGTGATGGTATAGTGGTTTACCACTCCGCATCCCTTGGCCTTTATCTCCTTGTCATGCACATCATCACTCATGAAAATAGCGGCTGAGAGCACTTTAGGTGTCACACCGTCAGCATCCACGGTATTATAGTTGAAGTCATAGCGCCAAAAACTGCCGCAATCCGTGCGGTTTACTATTCCAATCACAGGATCGGTGTCTTCTGCCACCGCCATTGTCGATGTCATCAATAATGGCATAACGACAACATAAAGATATTTTTTTTTCATAATAGTTATTTAAGTTTTCGTAAATACTCTACTCTTGCATGTGTCAACAAAAGACCTGCTACACGAGCAGGCCCTTTATCTCATTATTTCACGTACTTCTTTCCGCCGTGGATATAGAATCCGCGTTGCGGAGCGCCGTTGAGCTGGCGAC
>JBJEKR010000185.1:0-1986 GCA_051878735.1 Prevotella sp.
GAAAAAGGAAATCGTTTCCATATAGACGAATCTCACGAGGGTAAAAATCAGCGGTTTTACACCATAAAACTATCATAAAATTCCTTGGACGTACGGCGTTAGCTCCAACGCCGTACGTGCATACACCCTAACGCCGTACGACCATACCACCTTAGGACGTACGTCCGTGGACGCTTGGACGTACGACCATAGCATTCCCGTCTCGAAAAGTAAAGTATTTTTGGTCTTTCGAGCATCCTAATCCAATAAAACGGGCATTATCCAGTCATAATGCCCGTTCTATTTCGCAAATCTCCAAAGAGCTTTTTTTCACCTCTTTTGTCAAGAATAATATGCTTGAATGTATCTCAATACTTCGTTTTCAGCCAATTCGCGAACACCGGGTCCTGGACTACTGTTGAGTCGGGAAGGATGTCTATCAAGTCCTTGTCCTGAAGAGCTTTTCTCAGGTTCTTGATATTGGCAGAAGTACCAAGGTCGTATTTTGCCAAGACTTCGCGCGACGAGAAGTTTTTCTCGCCATTCGCAACTGCCTGAAGAAAACTTATCTGCTTGGCTGTCAGGTTGTCGATGATATTGCTGAACAAGAGGCTAAGCTGGTTGACGAGCGATTCGAATGCCGACTTTACGATAGCCGTGTCGCATGTATCCATGGTGTGAAGCCATGTCAACTGTGCGAGCTGCTGTACGTAATAAGGGTGACATTCCACCAACTGGGCAATAAGCGACGCGTCATTATCCGAGATCTGTTTCCCCGTGTCATCGAATCTGCGGGTGATGTATGTCACCCATTCTTCCTGACATATTTTGTCCAAGAACATCATGTCGCCGAATTTATAGAACGGCATCTCATAGTTGCTGAAGATGTCGAGAAGCATGTGGCGCTTGCTTCCAAACACGCAATATCCCACCCTGTTGTGCATCTGCCAATGCGAGCGCAGTTTCCGTTGGAATCCCAAAGAATCGTCATACGAGTTGACATTCTGGAATTCATCAATACACACAATGAATTTCTTTCCCTTTTCCTCCGCTATCTTTTGCGGAAGGTCGAGAATCTCGTCAAAGGAATATTGCTTGTCCTTGAAGTCAATGCCAAATGCCAATTCGTATTTCATACTGCTGTCGCTGAGAGATAGTTTAGGACCGAAGGTGCCTACATATTTCTTTGCAGCAATTATAAACTCATCCATCTTGGTGAATGATGCAGAAAGTATGGCATTCACATACGTTTGATAAAACTGTGCCTCAGTGCGGCAGTTGAATATGTCAACCTTGCATATAAGGTAGTCCCTGTCGTGCTTGATATCCTCAAGCACATGGCAAACCAATGATGTTTTTCCCCATCTGCGCGGAGAAATTATTATAGTATTGACAAGTCCAAGAAGGTTGTTCTTCAACTTCTTGGAATCCTCCTCGCGGTCGGTGAAATTCATGCCGTCGGCAATCTTTCCATATACAAAAGGTATATCCATAATGGTCTTATTTCAGATTTGACCGCAAATATAACAAAATGGTTTGAAATAAATTCATTTCAAACCATCTTATTACACCGATTTAAACCGTTTTAACTATAATCACATTCTTTTCAGAGGGAAATTAAATGTTGTTAAGACTATCTTATCCAATCCTTCACTCGCTCCTTCACGGCATTAGCCTCGCTGAGCATCTTGATGAATTCAAGCATCGAATGTTTGCGATATGTGTTGCGCAAGGTATGCACACAGCCCTGCATCTCATTCTCAGGACAATCAATGGGTATCGCCTTAATGCCATGGGTGTCGTATGTGGTGGCCTCAGCAAGAATGCCTACAAGCATACTCTGCCTGACGAGTTTCAACAATATATTGACCTCGTTGAGTTCTATCCTCACATGAAAGCGTGCGTGATACTTCTCCTCCAAGCGGTCAAAGGCATTCCTTGCCTGCAAACCCTTCGACGGCAAGGCGATGTCATACTTGGCAAGGTCGTCGAGCGTCACCTTGTCCT
>JBJEKR010000186.1:0-8657 GCA_051878735.1 Prevotella sp.
GGGGAAGAGGAACCATGGGAAATGAAAAAGGCTTCCGAATGGAAGCCTTGGGGTGGGCGCTGAGGGATTCGAACCCCCGACCCTCTGCTTGTAAGGCAGATGCTCTAAACCAGCTGAGCTAAGCGCCCCTTTGTGGGATTGCGGGTGCAAAGGTACGAACATTTTTTGAAACAGACAAATTTTTCGCTATTTTTTTATATATTTTTTACGAAAATCATTCGTTTTTCTCTTGCAATTGTTGTCTCAGAACTTCATTTTCCTGTTGTTCATCCTGCAACTGAGCATTTATTGCATCAATTTCCATCTGATACATCTCACGTATTGCCTCCACGTCAGGAGCTTTCTTCCATTTTGAGTTTCCTATATTGTATGAAATGGCGAATTCAAGGCTATAAGACTTGTAAGACAACTTACGAGCAGCCAAAGCCTTGTTCTGAGCGTTATAATTAAGGTCGATATTGAGGTTGATGCGGTCAGTCAGTTTAAATGTGTTTAAAATTCCACATGAAACGCCGACAATATCAGCATCATAGCTCATGTTGTGGTTAAGTCCGAAGCCAATATAAGGAATTAGATTGTACAGGCGATTCGGATCATAGCCATAGAACAAATTGGTTACGTTACATAGGATTTGCTCGTGAAGTGCAAGATACTTGTAGTTCGTCGAGCCAGTCGTCGTAAACTGCGACTTTCCCCAAAAGCCAGAGAGTTTGGTACGCAATCCGAGAACAGGAGTGAACCACTTGCCGACAGCCACAGATAGTCCAAGACTATTTCGGAACGATTTGAAAGGACTCTTAGATACACCGTCAGGCTCGTTGTAAGCATAGAATGCCGTTCCTGTAAGCCCAGCAGAGACAAACCAATTGCTAAAGAACGAGTTGGTAACAACGCTATTGCTCCGTGTTGAGGAAGTGCTCCAACCTGCCTGCACTTCAGCTTCAGACATACCTGAAACATCATGAGTCATGGATGTTATGTCGATGTCTTCCTGTGCAAATGAAGCAATAGAATAGCAAGCCACAAGAACTATAACCAAAAATACTTTTTTCATCTTTCAATTATTTTTTAGGTTTCACTGAATTTCAATAGTGTAAGTTAAGAGGGAGTCAAATCATCAAGTTATTCAACAAAGGGCGATTAACCCATAAGTTGTTCTATTTCACGTTGCGGCAAAATACACAAGATAGCCTTTCCATCAGGAGTGTAATTGACGTTGGAGCAAGTAAAAAGTTCGTTGACAAGAGATTCCATCTCTGCATTGGACAATATCTGTCCAACGGGTATCGCCGCTGTACGCGCCATCGTGAGAGCAAGTGAACGTTGTATTGCCTCAATGGAGGACGAAGTGCTGTCAATGGCTTCCGCCACCATCGCCGACAATAACGACTTGTAGTTTATTCCCTCAAGTTCCGCGGGTACACCATTAACGGAATAGCTATTCTGTCCCATATCTGTGAGTTCAAAGCCAAGATTGTTCAATTCTGGCAATATCTTTTCAAGCATAACTGCCGAAGATACGGGAAACTGGACTACCTCAGGAAACAGTACCTGCTGTACATGAGTCGTCTGGTTCTGCAAATGCCTTAGACTACGCTCGTATCTGATGCGGATGTCGGCACGTTGCTGGTCAATAATCATCAGTCCCGACTTTACGGCAGTCATGATGTATCGTCCCTTATACTGATAATGTGCCAAAGAGCGTTCGGAAATAGTATCCATGTGCTCTGAGGCAGTGGCATCATAGATTGGGAATCCATCATTATCCATCTGTTCATTCGTCTCAGGACCTGCAAAAAGAGACTGCTCCTGTGATTCTGGAACAATATTGTCGAGATTCTTATATAGTTCTTCCCAATTGTCAGGAACATCCGACCTATGATGCTCCCCTGAAGTCTTGAACGGATTATAATTCGTGTTGTAACGAGGCTGTGGAGGAGCAACCCTATTCTGCAATGGGTCGAAGACTGGTATGTCAGGTTTTCCCTCTGTGTCAAAGTCGATGCTTGGAATCTCGCAGAATTTGCCGATAGCATCGTTGATAGCAGCAGTAAGAATCTGCCAAATAGGTTGTTCGTTCTCGAATTTTATTTCCGTCTTCGTTGGATGAATGTTGACATCGATGTCTGATGGCGCGATGTCAAAATAGATGAAATAGGGCACCTGCATGCCAACGGGAACAAGACGTTCGAAGGAGTTCATCACCGCCTTATGGAAATAAGGATGCTTCATGTATCGCCCGTTGACGAAAAAGAACTGGTGTGCCCCTTTCTTCTTCGCAGACTCTGGCTTGCCTACGAAACCGGATATCCGACACATTGTAGTATCGACATCGACGGGCAGGAGGTCTTGGTTAAGTCGTTTGCCAAACACATCTACGATTCTCTGTCGAATATTACCAGGACGAAGGTTTACGAGTTCCGTGCCATTGCTATGTAGTGTAAAGGCGATGTCTGGATAAACGAGAACTATTCGTTCAAAGGCATTAAGGATATTATTGAGTTCCGTAGAGTTCGTTTTTAGGAACTTACGACGAGCCGGTACATTAAAGAAAAGGTTCTCTACCATAAAATTGCTTCCTATCGGACATGAGGCAGGCTCCTGTGAAACTACCTTTGAGGCAGATATATCAATCATTGTTCCTATCTCATTGTCTATGGTACGAGTCTTCAGCCTAACCTGTGCCACCGCCGCTATTGAGGCAAGGGCCTCCCCACGGAATCCCATGGTAGAGAGGGCGAAGAGATCGTCGGCTTTCTGTATTTTCGATGTTGCATGCCTTTCAAAGGCGAGACGCGCATCGGTCTCCGACATACCCTTTCCATCGTCTATGACCTGTATTGACGTGCGTCCAGCATCAACGACAACGACATTGATGCGTTTAGCACCCGCATCAACGGCATTCTCTACCAATTCCTTTATTACGGAAGCTGGTCGTTGTATAACCTCCCCAGCTGCTATCTGGTTGGCTACTGAGTCGGGTAGAAGTTGTATAATGTCAGACATAGCTATTCGTTTTTTTCCTGTTGGCGCTGCTCATCCGTACTATCTGAAGCCTCAGGATTCTCAGCATGTGTAGGGTCATTTATAACTATTTGTTCTTCTAAAGGCATTGCTTCATCAGCGGGCCCTTGCTGCTTGAGATGCTGTAAAGGAGCGTTTCGACGCTTCTCTGGCCTTAGCTCTGTCCCACCCTTCTTTGGTCTCCAGTCAAAGATGTCGTCTTTATTAAGCGGACGTATATAATCGAACCAAGCATAGTTTGGAAGGAAATATTTATCTGGCGGTACCTGCGACAATGGATAAAGAGAGCCATCAGCTTTTGGCATCCATATTTTCTTCATCTTTCGATTTTCGAGGAACATTCTCATCTGTGTCGTCTCTGTATAGTTGAGTCCGATGATGGTACTGTCACTGTCATCGATTGGATAATAAACAATCTTTACATTGTCTTTCGACTCCGCCTCCGAAATCTCTCCATTGACGAAATATGCGAACATCTCCTTAGATGTTATCTGATTGAAATGAATGGAGTCGGGCATTTGCTCTACAGACAATGCCTGTCCTATGACGTGAGCACGATTTATTGTAGAATCCTTCATAAACACTTGAATCTCCTCACCAAGCAATTGTTGATTGACGTTCCACACTATAGGATCGCGATACATTATCATGCACGAGTCTTTTGAGTTGTAAACAAGGGAGTCGCAAACAGCCTGCACATCAATTCTATAGGCGCGAACCTTATTGAAGGCGTGGATGACACGATAGACCGAGTCTGTGTTGATGTTATACGTGAAAATCTTGAAAGTGTCTGCATGCATATACAGCGAGTCCTTCTGCGAATAGTCGATGGCCACAGCTCGTTTCGTTGCCATGGCGTATCCAATGTTTTCGTCATACCAGCAATAGTCGCCTGTAAGCATACTCTTGTTGATGGAATCAGTAAACACCACATTGCCAAAGGCCTCTGAAGTCCCTTTCTTGCTGTCGTAATAAACACTGTCGCCAACGACCGTCTTCCCATTGTCATTCATGACAGAGCGTCCGAACAACTCAGAGTATTCCTTGTTTGTATTATAATAGGCATTCTCTGTGTATATATGGCTATTCCCTGACGTAATGTTCGATGGACCAACGACATGAGCCAATGACTTCTCTGTGTCATAATACAAGGTGTCGGAGGTAAGATAGAATTTCTTGTTACGCAGACGCACGTCGTAATTGAACACTGCCATACGCGTCTTTGTATCGTATTCTCCCCAGTCGGAGGTAAGCACACTTCCGTTGTCAACCAGTTTGCCACCCTCAAAGAAGTAGCCGATATTGTAAAGCCTATCGTAGTTGAGACTGTCGGTATATAACTTTGACTTACGATGATTAAGGATTACGTTAAATCTCGCCATAGCCATTTGGTCATTACCATCATAGTAGGCATAATCAGAAAACAACGACAACGTGTCTCCCTGCAACATCTTAACATGTCCAAAGGCCTCAAAGGAGTTTGAGGCCTCATAGAAATGTGCGCTGTCACAGAACAGCTTAGCTCCATTATGCATAAACTGCACATTTCCGTTAAGAATCTGAGCGTCCGGATTCTTATATTGGTCATAGGAAAGCACGTCGGAATGAATCAGATAAACACGATTGTCTTCCGTCTTTTCCACCTTCCGCGTGGTTTTCCTTTTTTTCTGTGGCGGTGTCATTGCAAAGGAAAGTCCCACAATGACAACCACGATAAAGAATAATGTGTTTCTTTTCTGCATATCACTATCTATCGTATCCAGCCATCGTATTCGAACTTACAGTCGCGATACCTCGGATTGATACGAACGTATGTTGCCTTTATCTTGTCAACGACCCACTTGTGTAGCTTTTCTTCACGACGTTTGTCTTCCACTACCGTCTTCATCACTTGGAAGTCCTCCGTAATCTTTGCCTTATGTCCATCGACACGGTTTTTCAACTTGACGATAGCACAAACCTGTTTGCCACGGTTGTTGATAAGAGTAAATGGAGCTGACACTTGACCTATTTGCATTGTATCAACAACGATGGCTATTTCCGAAGGAAGGTCCTGCATGCGGAATTTCGAGGTACGTGTCATCTCCGAAGCGTTAGACATCAGACCTTTGTTGTTGCGAGTATCCTTATCGTCGGAGATGAAAGAAGCGCCGTCCTCAAAAGTGAACTTACCTCCAACGATATCGTTACGTATGGAGTCAAGGCGTGAGAGACATGCTTCTACCGCTTCATCCGACACTTGCGGTTTTATCAGGATATGACGCACCTTTATCTTATCACCTCGTTTGTCGATAAGCTGGATTATGTGATATCCAAACTCGGACTCAACAATTTTCGACACTTTCTTGGGGTCGGTGAGGTTGAAGGCGACATTGGCGAAAGCAGGATCAAGCATACCACGTCCCGTATAATCGAGTTCTCCACCCTGACGTGCCGTTTCAGGGTCTTCAGAATATAGTCGAGCCAAAGTAGAGAACGACGACTCACCCTTTGTTATTCTGTCGGTGAACTCTCTCAATGTTTCCTTCACTCGGTTTATCTCCTCCTGTTCAATCTTCGGGGTCTGGGTGATTATCTGCACCTCAACCTCAGTAGGTACGTATGGAATACTGTCTTCGGGCAGGTTATTGAAATAGCGTCTTACTTCCGCTGGCGTCACGGAGATATCCTCTACGAGTTGTTTTTGCATTTTCTGCGCCATCAGTCTGTCGCGGACTATATCATTCAGTTCGCTTCTCATCTGTGTCACAGTCTGTTTCTTATACTCCTCCAGTTTCTCCTTTGAGCCAATCATCTGTATCCAGCCATTGATTTGCTGGTCAACCATCTGGGTCACTTCAGACTGTTGAACCTCAATACTGTCTATTGCTGCCTGATGGAGGAAAAGTTTCTGTACGGCAATCTGCTCTGGAATGATGCAGTCCGGATCGCCATTCCACTTTGTTCCGTCTTGTGCAGCCTGTAGTCGCATAGTCTCCACATCGCTCTTCAAGATAGCCTCATCACCAACGACCCAAATCACCTCGTCGATAATCGCCGACTCAGGAATTATCGACACGGAGTCCTTCGTTTCATTTCCAGTTATCGTTTTATCCTCGTCATCGTCGCCGACATGTCCTTTTGCCATTGAAACCATTGCAGCCACGACAAGAAGCGACAAGAAGAGAAGTCTTGCTTTTGTAGTCTTTGTCATTATTATATATTAATATTAATTAGTTTCGCATTTAGCGCCCGTTTCCTATTGTCTTCCTTTTTCTACTTACGAGAATCAAGTCATTTTATGATTGTCTTGAGGACCTCCCTATTGACATCAACGGGGAATCGCCGACGCAGCTCAGCAACCCACTCTTTCTCCAGTAGCTCTTGATAGTCAGACACCACGAGTCCACGCACATCTGTATATTCTTTTGGAGCCTTAAGTTTCTTGCCGTAAACCGCCGCCTCTACGAATCCTTCGGGTATTGTCACTGTTGTATCAGCCTTGAACACATATCGGTCAACTACGGCATTGTCACCACGTCGGAAAATGCCTTTCTCAACACGTATGCGCTTTATGGAGTCAGAATTGAACGTAGTCTTAAGTTGTTCGTTCCATTCGCTGAAATCAAGTTTCTTAACGCATTTCTTCACTTCCTTCACATCGTCGCTGTTACGTACGAAAAAGGCTATACCCTTAAACCGTGGCTCTTTCCATGCATAATTTTTCTTGTTTGCCTTGAAGAATCTTGCAAGTCCTTCCTCGTCCTTGGCAGCCTTCTCCCAAACCATCCTATTGCTAATCTCATAAAGCAACAATCCGTCATGATACTCCTTAAAGAGCCATTTCATGTCGCTGTCAACAGCCCCTATTGAGTCGGCAAACTGATCCATAACCTCTTTCTTGGTCATTTTCCCTACCGACTCATTCACCTTAGCTTCAATCTTCCTTGATGCTATAGCCTCACGCAAATTTCTTTTTTCAATAAACTTTACGATGTCGTCACGTAGCTCCTCGAATGGTTCCAGTTGTTTCCTGCCCTTCAGGAGTACTATATGGTATCCTGCAGGCGAAATGAAAGGCTTGCTCATCTGTCCTGTCTGCAAGGAGAATGCCACATCCTCAAACTCTTTTAGAGTCTGTCCGATGCAAATCCAAGGCAACAGTCCCCCATTGCTTGCAGAGCCGGGGTCCTGTGACAGTCGGCGTGCCATATCGGCAAAGTCCGCTCCCTGTTGCAGGGCCGCATATATTGAATCAATACGAGCCTTTGTCTTATCGTTTTCACCGTCAGTAGCTTTCTGCGGCAGACGCAACATGATATGCGCCGGTTGTATTAGTCCTTGCTCGCCTATCATCATCTTACGGTTGTCGTATAGTCTCTTTGCCTCCAAGAGGACATCATCGTTTGTCACGATTGCCGGCAATACCTGACGGTCGCGATACTGCGCATACTCGTTAAGGAAAGAGGTCATGGTGTCAAGACGTGCTTCCATAGCAGCCGCTACCTTTAATCTGTAATTGACATACAATTCTGCATATTCCTCAACAGTCTTTCTGTCGATGACCCCTTCTCCATTGTTTTTATTATAGGAATATACAAACTCCGAGCGCGTCACAGGCGAGCCATTGACAGTCATGACGACATCGTCGTCATTCGTTTGTGCATTAGCCGTTGATGCGCTCAGGATTAAAAATGCGAAAGATAGTTTTCTAATCATAATAGACTAAAGTGGGCGACCTCGAGGATCGCCCTATAGTTGGAATTTGTTTTAATCGTTTGGACGAGAATAGTTTGGAGCCTCGCTTGTGATGGAGATGTCGTGTGGATGACTCTCCAAGACACCGGCATTGGTTATGCGTGTGAATTTCGCACAGTGCAAAGCCTCGATATTTCCTGCACCGCAGTAGCCCATACCTGAGCGTAGTCCACCCACGAGCTGATAGATGACCTCCTGAACCGTTCCCTTGTAAGGCACTCGTCCTGCGATGCCCTCTGGAACAAGTTTCTTAACATCCTTCGTGTCACTCTGGAAATAGCGATCCTTGGAACCGTTCTTCTGCTCCATAGCTTCGAGCGAACCCATACCGCGATAACTCTTGAACTTGCGTCCGTTAAAGATGATTGTCTCGCCTGGGCTTTCTTCCGTACCTGCCACGAGCGAACCTATCATCACGCAACTACCGCCAGCTGCAAGAGCCTTAACGATGTCGCCTGAATAGCGTAGTCCTCCGTCGGCTATCAATGGTACGTTTGTTCCCTTGAGTGCGCAATATACGTCATAAACCGCCGACAGCTGTGGAACTCCTACACCAGCCACTACGCGTGTGGTGCAGATAGAACCAGGTCCAATGCCCACTTTTATGGCATCGGCACCATTATCCACCAATAGCTTGGCAGCCTCGCCTGTTGCTACGTTTCCTACAACGATGTCCACCTTTGGGAACACGCTCTTTGCTTCCACGAGTTTCTCGATTACATATTTCGAATGTCCGTGAGCCGTATCTATGATTATTGCATCTGCACCGGCATCGACAAGCGCCTGCATACGGTCGAGAGTGTCGCTCGTGACACCTACTCCAGCAGCTACGCGCAGTCGTCCTTTCTCGTCCTTGCATGCCATAGGCTTGTCCTTTGCCTTGGTGATGTCCTTGT
>JBJEKR010000187.1:0-1923 GCA_051878735.1 Prevotella sp.
GAGGTACGTTTGGTAAATTTCTCGGTCATCAAGGGTGATACCAACATCACAGATACTTGTTTTTCTTTAATGACGGTCAAGAGTCTTTCGTTGTCCTCATATACCTTTACACCCAACAGCCACATATCTCCTACATTCACTTCGTCTGAAACAAATCCGCATAGCTTGAATCGGGCAGGCATCTCTGTGCGTATGCTTTTGGCAAGGGCTATACCTCCCTCCATACAGCCATAGACAAATACGCGCTTTACCGTATCTGAGCCTCTGTATGTGTCGTGCAGAGATTTGACCACAATCCTTATACCGCACAATAGGCAGGTAGAAAGTATAAAAATAAGAAATACACTTTCCATGCGTGGTATCAGGATGTGTTCCCCAAAACCCACATGCATCTGAATCTGATGGAGCAAGCATACACCGACAGTTGCCGCCACTGTTGAATAGACAATCCTATGCAAATCGACAAATGAGGAATAGCGTATCACCCCTTTGAAGGTGTGGAATGCGAAGAATGAAATCATATAGACTCCCAAGCACAGCAGAAGTCCCAACGTCAGAGGCCAAAAACGCTGCGCCAACATCAATCCTCCGTGCTGAATGTAAAACACAATCAGCCCTGACACATATACTAATGCGCAATCAATAAGTAATATGCACCAATAGGGCAGTGCCTTTTTAGAAAAATACCAGTTACATAATTTGTGAAAAGCGTTCATATAAGTTCTTAAGATTCTTCGTGTTTCTTGAACAAAATATCCAGATTACGATTTAAGTCCTCACGTTTCTGATCGGATAGATTCTTATTTCTAGTTATTTTAAAAATGTCTTTATCTTTCAGTTCTAACCAAGCACCACAAGTATTATTGTCGAGAAAGAGTACAACATTGGGGTGACCATCATTCTTTACACTACGGTACTTGATACCCATTATGCCGGCTCTTGAAAAGTCGTTTTCTATCAGGTCACGCATGATTTGCGTTGGGACATATTTATGTTTCTCGTATTCGCTTTCACCCACATGTTGAGTAATAGCTTTCTGGAAATCATAAAGGAATCGATAGGCAAAGTAGTCAGGTACGTTGAGAATATATGGCTCAGGGATGTTGGTAAAGTCGAGCAAACTGACCTCTTGCTTTATTCGGAAGGTGCCAAGACAATGAAACTCGTTTCCTCCATTGTTCACTGCTTCAGATAGTGGAGTTTCACTGTCGAAAGAAGCATAGAAGCGGGATTGTCCCTTGCGGCTCATGCGTTGCGATGAAGCATAAGCTGCTGGGGGTGCCCAAAGATTCTCTGCCAACAATGGATTTGGGACTGGATTATAATTGACACATCTATACAGTAAACTATCCTTCGGCAGGGACGTGCGCAATGAATGAAGGTTGCTGCCTATGGTATCGGAGAGATAAGAGAGCAATGTCGCATGGTGCTTGTATATTGCATCGTATGGCACTTGATTTCGGCTGTCATTTATAGTGCCGTCCCAGAATTGTTGCCAGTTGTATGCCAATCGTTCGTCTTCTGTGCCAACCAAAGCATCTTTGAGCACCCAATCGTTCGACAGGAAACATCCGGCAATGTCATCGAAGAGTTCATCTGAGGCTGGTATGAACCCTGCTTCACAAAGAGCTTCTTCAGTAGTCATGATGGATTTGCCGTCAGGAAGGATATAACCTGCGCCCACTTTGTGCAGGCCTGTTCCCTCCAAATCATCCCACATCCCATGTGACTCAAAAGGTATTTCGTTGGCTGGATTTTCGAAGACTTCAGTGAATGCACTCACTACCATATCTACAATGGTTGACAATGGCAGAACTTTCTCGTGTTTTCCGCTATAACTGCATACACCATCGATGCCATTGCGTTCAATACGCTCTCGGATATATGCCTGATGTGGAAACATCTTTGCACATACATGTTTAT
>JBJEKR010000188.1:0-1921 GCA_051878735.1 Prevotella sp.
GCCTTCGTGATGGATGCCACAACGTTGTCGAGCAATACCATCAATATTGCCAATGGTACCACGGCGAAACCGGCTGAAGGCAAGGTGGCTCTCGGATTGCAGGAGCCTAACGGCACCATCAACTACACCTACACCGCCAATGCCGGCTTCTACTGCAAGGCTGACGGTTCGCAGGGTTCATGGGGCGACGGCGACCCGCTGTGGTTCGAGTATGACAAAGACAACTTCGTAATCACCTACGGCCACTTCCCCGGCAAGACTGAGGCAGGCAAGACTTATACCGTAAAGCCCGTATTGGTATATACCAAGGGCGGCAAGCAGTATAAGGCTACGATAACATTGAAAATGAATTATTGAGATGAACATGTTTGTTAGGTTAGTATTTGTGCTGTTGGCACTGGGTTCGCTCAGTGCCTCAGCACAAAAACGTATTTACACTCCAAAGGACTTGCAGCAGATGGATCTGCTCTGCGACTCCTCACAATGGAGCTATGCGAGAATGACGTGTACCGACAACTTCGCCATCATGTGGCAAAAGGGATTTGGCTATGACCTCAGCTGTCCGCCTGACCTCGAAGGAAATCCGATGAAGGTGGATATGGACAATCTAAAGGATAAGTTGGAAAGCTACTACGCCTTCTTCCGCGACTCGCTACAGTTTACGCGTAAGGGGTCGAAGGCAGATAAATATCGCATGATGGTGATGCTCAACTACTCGCTTGAAGGCACTGCCTACGGCGGCGACTACGACGGTGAGATTGGTGCGCTGTGGCTTGCTCCCAACCGCGTGCAGGACAAGCGGCTCAACTGCATTGCCCACGAGCTGGGACATTCGTTCCAGTCGCAGATAACATGCGACGGAGAAGGCGAGGCATGGGGAGGTTGCGGCTTCTTTGAGATGACCTCGCAGTGGATGCTGTGGCAGGTGAATCCCGAATGGATTACTGACGAGAAATATCATTTCGATGCCTTCACCAAGACAGGTCATAAGGCTTTCCTCCATCTTGAGAACATCTATCACTCGCCTTACGTCATAGAATGTTGGGGAGAGAAGCACGGTAAACCGTTCATCGCCGAACTGTTCCGTCAGGGCAAGCGAGGCGAGGACCCTGTGATGACCTACATGCGACTGACGGGAATGACTCAGGCACAGTTCTGCGACGAGATGTTCTGCAACGTGAGGCGTATGGTGAACATGGACTTCCCGAGGGCATGGAAGGAGACAAGACCGTATGCGGAGAAGTTCTCAACGAAATTGAGAACGATGGGGGCAGGATGGCAGCGTGTTGAGCCGGAGTGCTGTCCAGAGAACTACGGTTTTAACGTCATCAGGCTCGACGTGCCTAAGACGGGAGCAACGGCAAAGGTGCAGTTCCGTGGCATTGCCAAGGCAGAAGGCTACGTGTCGCTCAATCCTGAGGCTGCCGGTTGGCGCTACGGACTTGTGGGTATCGACACCGACGGCAACGCCGTCTATGGCAAGATGTACTCCGCCAAGAACGGCACAGCCACGTTGAAGACTTCCAAGGAACGCCCGCTCAAGAGCCTCTATCTCGTGGTCATGGGTGCCCCGACACGCCATTGGCGCAATGTTGACGCTTGGGGACCAGAGGGAGAGCAAGAGCCACAGCCCGACGCGCAGTGGGCGTACGAAGTAAAAATTAAGAATTAAGAATTAAAAGATTGAAGAATTAAGGATTGAGACACATCCTATTCATTCTCATTTTCCTGTCTGCAACAGCAGGAAGGGCACAAGAGGGACAAAAAGACAAAAGAAGCCTTCATATCCAACGTGCGCCGCACCATCAATGCACAGGGAATGACCGAGACATACACCAACGTCATTCCCTCCTACTGCATGCTCCGCTTTACCTATAAGTTTGGCAAGAAGGTGAAGCGTAATTAAATAACAGTATATTTA
>JBJEKR010000189.1:0-1919 GCA_051878735.1 Prevotella sp.
GCTCATGTCCTTGCGACTTTTGCTTTTTGTAACGAAACGTACGCCAAAGAAGACTAAAATTACTGCTACGGCATGAGTTAGCTTGAAGACACCGAGTCCGGTGAGAACGCTCACTATGACGGCAACAAGTGCCTGGACATAGTTATAGACGCTAACAACGGTGGGACGCAAAATCTGCTGTGCCTGCATGGTAAGGATATAGCAGAAAAAGGTGCATATAACCACTACGAATGTTGTTTCAAGCCATGTCGTCAACGTTATGTCGATAAAGGGTATTGATGCCACGTCGCCGTAGGTGAACGGGGTGATGACGATAGCAGCAAAAGTGAACATCCATTTGTTTACGGTGAATACAGAATAGCGTTTGATGAGTTTGTTGAACATGGAGAGATAGAAAGCGAAGGAGAGCTGGGCAAACATACACAGCATGTCGCCACGTATGTCTCCAACCTTGGCATCGTCGGCAGTGACACTTGTAAGTATGAGTATCAGTGCTCCACTGAACCCCATAAAGACACCGCCAGCCTTCTTTGTCGTGATGGGCTCCTTGAGAATGATGGCAGATAGAATCATGGCGAAGATGGGCATCGAGGTTGTCACGATGCTGGAGTTGATGGGTGAGGTTAAACTTAGTCCAATGGTATAGCAGCACTGGTTTAGAACCAGTCCGAATAGTCCTGCCAGTCCGAGTAAGAGGATGTCCTTAAGTGGAGGATTTTCCTTCTTAACGAAAAATGATGCTATCCAAAAGAGTATGGCGGCTCCAACGACGCGGAATGTCACCATGTGTATTCCTGTCAGTCCGTGGGTCATGGCATCCTTGCCTATAGGAGCCATGAGGCCCCAGAAAGCACATGCCAAGAACATGCTTATATGAGCTAAAAGTGGCTTTTTGTTATCCATTTTTCTATTTATTCTTAAAAAACGGTGCAAAGTTATACAAATTATGTTGAAAATCGCTATATTTGCAGAAAAAAAGGAGAAAAATAATTATGCAGAAATATGCCGACTATATTGAGCAGATTGAGATAGAGTCGCTGTGGAGCGGGACGCGTCACATCGTATGGAATCTTGACCCTAAGGTGAACATTCTGAGCGGTGTCAACGGCGTGGGCAAGAGCACCATACTGAACAAAGTGGTGCGGGGGCTGATTCCGGGCGGCGAATTTCCAAGTCATCTGCTGAAGGGGGTACATATAAAGGTGTTTCCTGAGGACGCACGTTGGATTCGCTATGACCATATACGCAGTTTTGACCGTCCGCTGATGAGCAGCGACATGGTGAACAAGATAGTGGATGCCTCGGTGAATACCGAACTCGACTGGCAGATTTATCAGTTACAGCGCAAGTATTTGGACTATCAAGTGAATATCGGCAACCGCATCATCGCCGTGCTGCAGAGTGGAGAACCCGATGCTGCAGAGAAGGCGCAACGAATATCCGAGCCTAAACGTAAGTTCCAGGACATGATCGACAGCCTGTTTGCAGAGACGGGGAAGCGGCTGATAAGGAGTCAGAACGACATTGCCTTTTCGCAGATTGGCGAGCATTTGACTCCCTACCAACTGTCGAGTGGCGAGAAACAGATGCTTGTCATACTGCTTACGGTGCTGATAGAAGACCATCAGCCGTATGTGCTGTTCATGGACGAGCCGGAGGTGAGCCTTCATGTTGACTGGCAGCAGCGGCTCATCGACCTTATCCTTGAACTAAATCCCAATGTGCAGATAATCCTCACGACACATTCGCCGGCAGTGATAATGAACGGTTGGACAGACAGCGTGACGGAGGTCAGTGACATACTGAAGAATTAAGAGTTAAGAATTAAGAGTTAAGAGTTAAGAGTTAAGAATTAAGAGTTAAGAATTTAAGTTTCGCAAGTAACAATACCGCCGTCTGTAGGGGCAGACCGATGTGTC
>JBJEKR010000190.1:0-34921 GCA_051878735.1 Prevotella sp.
CGTGCAGATAAGCCTACCTACACGTGCAGATAAGCCTACCTACACGTGCAGATAAGCCTACCTAAATATAAATAACACGAGTTTCATCGAACTCACGTTATCTTATATCTTTCATATATTCAAATTAACGGAATGACAGGAAACAATGCGGAAAAGTAGCGGTATGGAAGGCTAAAAAGTAGAAAATGATAGTTTTATTAGAAAAAAGAGCGAAAAAATTTGGAACTATAAAATAAATAATGTATATTTGTAGCGTGAAGAAGTAGCTAAAAACATTACGTACGGTACAATTTTCAACGAAAAGAAAAGAAAATATAAACTTTTGCGAGCTTTTTATGGCGAAAAGTGTCAAAATGAAGAGTTTCTTGAAAAAAAATATTCATTTTGTTTGGAGTTATGGATTGTTTTTGTTACTTTTGCAGCGAAATTTTGCAATAAACTCAAAAATTGAAGTATGAAAAGAATGGATTTCGACAAGTTTTCGAAGCAGGCTCTGCAAGAGCTGCATCGTTACAGAGCGGTGATGTTCAGCCCGACCATGATTTAAATGTTTTTCTTTTCTTAGTCCTTTAAGAGAAGAAAGACTTAACTGCCACACTACGGCGCACGGCGGTGCGTCGGAGCTTTTGTAGTGTGGTTCTATGAAAAAGGCATCTCTTAAACAACAAAGAACAAACATTTAAATCATAAGAAGTATGAAAACGCCAACAATAAAAGAAGTTGAGGATTGGGTAATGACCCTTTATAACACATGTGAGGAAACCATTACCGCAGCAGAGCGTAGAGAACAACACAAGTATGCTACTATGGTGCAGCGTCCAGGCGACAAGAAGTTCCTGGTGAAGATGCTGGACGAGTCGTCACAGATCCGCGACGACAAGAAGCTGGCAAAGCGCATCAAGGTGCTCATCGACGAGTATGGCATACCTAAGTTCCTGAACAAGCGCGACACATTCTTGTTCAAAATCTACCAGATGTTTGGACACTATTTCTACCCAATTGCTATTCCTATCATCAAGAAGCGTCTGAGAATGGACACCTCACGCGTCATCATCGACGCAGCGCGTCCACACCTCACGAAGCACCTTGCAACACGCTTCGACCAGAAGATAGGTCAGAACGTGAACCTCCTCGGTGAGGTCGTTCTTGGCGACGAAGAGGCCGACAAGCGCTACTACAGCTATCTTGAGGCACTGAAGGAGCCAGACATCAACTACATCTCTGTAAAGATCTCCGGTATCTATGCACAGACTCACGCCCTGAACTACGAGGAGTCGTTCCCAGAGCTGTCGCGCCGTATGTCTGAGCTGTATCAGGCAGCCATCGACAACAAATATGTTGACGAGAACGGCAAGAAGAGCGACAAGTTCATCAACCTCGACATGGAAGAGTACAAGGACGCTCACCTGACCATGCGCCTGTTCAAGTCGGTGCTGTCGAAACCCGAATTCCTGAAATATTCTGCCGGTATCGTAGTGCAGGCATACTTGCCAGACGCATGGGACTTCCAGACCGAGTTGCTGGAGTTTGCCAAGGATCGTTGTGAGCGCGGCGGTGCACCTATCAAGATGCGTATCGTGAAGGGCTGTAACCTCGATATGGAGACCGTTGTAGCCTCTCTTCGCGGCTGGGAGAACCCTGTTCGCCCGAACAAGACCGAGGTAGATGCCAACTATCTGAAGATTATCGAGCGTGGCTTGCTGCCAGAGAACTCGAAATATCTGCATATCGGTATGGCTTCGCACAACCTCTACACCATTTCTTACGCTTATCTGCTTACCAAGATGTACAACACCCCGAAGGAGACCTTCTGCTTCGAGATGCTTGAAGGTATGGCTGACCAAGTATGGCGTGCACAGTCGAAGTTGGGCAACCACGTGATTCTCTACACTCCGGTAGTGAAGGACGAACACTTCCTCAACGCCGTGTCTTATCTCGTTCGCCGTATGGACGAGAACACCGCTCCCGACAACTTCCTCACCCATTCATTCAACCTGCAGCCTAACACTGAGGCTTGGGACTTCCTGAAGAAGCAATTTGAGGACGCTTACGCCATCAAGGACAACATTCCTCACGAGCCACACCGCAAGCAGAACCGTCTGGAGCCTTACAAGCCAGTGCCTCCAATGGACGAGATGAAGAACGAGCCAGACACCGACTTCGACCGTGAGTGCAACCAGGAATGGCAGCGTCAGATATTCAAGAAGTGGAAGAAATCAAAGAGCGACAAGCCATACATCATACCAACACAGATTGGCGACAAGACCGTAGAGAATGCAAGCCGTGCGAAGTACTTCGACCGCTGTCAGGACGACGAGGTGGAAATCTGCGAGATGTCGAAGGCCGACGTTAAGCAGGTTGAGGAAATCATAAAGATTGCCGCTGCCGACCCGAAGGGCTGGCGCAACACCACCATCGAGGAGCGTCACAAGATCATGTACGACGCAGCAAACCGTCTCGGCGAGATGCGTGGCGACCTCATCGGTTGCATGTGCGCCATCACAGGTAAGACTGTTGTCGAGGGCGACGTTGAGGTATCGGAAGGTATCGACTACGCACGCTTCTACACTCCATCGATGAAGAAGTTCTACGCCCTGAAGGACGTTGACATCAAGGCAAAGGGAACCATTCTGGTAATCTCTCCTTGGAACTTCCCGTGTGCCATTCCTTGCGGCGGCGTTGTTGCTGCATTGGCATCAGGAAACACCTGTATTCTGAAGCCAGCCACCGTTGCCGCTCCTGTAGCATGGCTCTTCGCCAAGGCATTCTGGGATGCTGGCGTACCAAAGGAGGCTCTGCAGGTAATCATCACCGAGCGCGACGCACTGAAGAAGCTGACTACAGCTCCGGAAATCAACCACATCATCTTGACAGGTGGTACAGAGACGGCACAGGCCATCACAAAGGCTAACCCAACCACACCGCTGTCTGCCGAGACTGGTGGTAAGAACGTGATGATAATCACAGCTTCTGCCGACCGCGACCATGCCATCATGAACGCTTGTGCATCGGCATTCGGCAACGCAGGTCAGAAGTGTTCTGCTTGTTCGCTGCTGTTGGTTGAGCGTTCGGTTTATGACTCTGAGGAGTTCAAGACCAAGCTGAAGGACTGCGCAACCTCAATGAAGGTGGGTAGCGTTTGGAACGCAGGAAACATCGTTGGTCCAATGATTACCAATGAAAACGACAAGCTGTTGAAGGCACTGAACACACTGGAGCCAGGCGAGTCATGGCTCGTTGCTCCTAAGTTCATCGACAAGAAGAAGTACATCCTTGCTCCAACAGTGAAGTGGGGTGTAAGTCCAAAGAACTACTCGTTCCGCACGGAGTTGTTTGGCCCGATGCTCTCAGTTTGTCCGTTCGACACACTGGAAGAAGCTATCGACCTCGTTAACGGTCTCGACTACGGATTGACATCAGGCATCCAGTCGCTCGATGAGTCTGAGCGTAGCCTTTGGAAGAACTCCATCATGGCAGGTAACCTTTATATTAATAGAGGTATCACAGGAGCTATCGTAAACCGTCAGCCATTCGGCGGCATGAAGTTGTCGGCATTTGGTGGTGGCATCAAGGCAGGTGGTCCAAACTACTGCGCACAGTTCACCTACATCACCGACAAGCCAGGCTCAAAGACCGACTACAAGTTGAGCTATGCCGAGGCTTGGGAGCAGGAGTTCCGTCACGCACGCGACTGGAACCAGTGTCGTGGTGAGCAGAACGTGTTCCGTTATCTGCCAGTGAAGGGCGGAATGTGCCTGCGCTTGCAGAAGGAGGACACCAATGAGCAGGCTCAGATGGTAGCTCTTGCAGCCAGAATAGCCGGCACTCCGTTGACCATCAGCTTCGACCCGTCAGACGACCGCACTGCAGCACTCGGCACTACTGGTGCCCAGCTGAAGAAAGAGTCGCTTGCCGACTTCTTGAAGTCGATGCCAAGCTACGAGCGCATCCGCACCTGTTCTGCGAAACTGCCACGCGAGATGTACGAGCGTGCAGCTGAGTGCGACAAGTACATTGCCACGGCAGCGCCAGTTAAGGACGGTCGTGTAGAACTTATCCATTACATAAAGGAGCAGAGTATCTCATTCGAGTACCACCGCTACGGCAGTGGTCAGGATCAGGCTCCTGAGGTGGAATAAACCAACCGAACCGGGAGTCAAAGGAGTGGTACTTCCTCTTTTGACTCCCCAATATATTTTTTTATTGTAATAAAACAAACAAGAAACAGATGAGAAGACGATTGTATATTTTACTGGCCATGACAATGGTCGTCATGGCAACAATAGCTCAGACATTGAAAGTCAAGGGCGTTGTTGTCGATGAAAACAATGAAGCGGTAATAGGAGCTTCCGTGATGATTAAAGGAAGCAACACAGGTACAAAGACAGACATCAACGGACAGTTTGAGCTGCCTGGAGTGAAGAGCGGCGCAAAGCTCGACATTTCCTACATAGGCATGAAAAGCCAGACTGTATCGGCAAAAACAGAAATGAAGATTGTATTGGAAAATGACGACCAAATGCTTGACGAGGTGATGGTTGTTGCCTTCGGCGAGCAGAAAAAGTCGTCGTTCACAGGTTCGGCAGGTGTCGTTGACAGTAAGAAGCTGGAACAGCGACAGGTGACCAACGTGATGGATGCACTCCAGGGTAACGTGGCAGGATTACAGGCGTATTCTCATTCGGGAGCTCCAGACGCGAACCCCGAATTCCGTATTCGAGGCATCAGCTCCATCAATGCCGGCAACGCACCTCTCATAGTACTCGATGGCGCTCCCTACGACGGCGAATGGAACAGCATCAACCCTTCTGACGTGGCATCTGTGACCGTGCTCAAGGATGCAGCGTCAAACGCCCTCTACGGAGCACGCGGCGCCAACGGTGTTATCATCGTAACCACAAAGAAGGGCGACAAAAACCGCACAACAATCTCTTTAGACGTGAAACTCGGCTCCAGCAGTCGCGCTTCGAAGCGTTATGAGACCATTGACGACCCGGCACAATACATCGAAACAAATTACACCGCATTATATAACTACTACGCTTCCAAAGGACAGTCGAACTACACGGCTCACGTCAACGCCAACAACACGCTTGGTAAGCCTTCGGGAGAAGGCGGTCTCGGCTATCTTCCATACGTTGTTCCGGCTGGACAATACCTCGTGGGCGACAACGGCAAGCTCAATCCCAACGCCACACTCGGCAACCGCGTCTATAACGATGGACAGGTATATACCATAATGCCCGATGACTGGATTGACGAGACTTATCGCAACGCCTTACGTCAGGAATACAACCTCAGTATCAACGGTGGCGGACAGCAAGGGCAGTTCTTCGCATCAGTGGGATATCTTAATGCCGAGGGAATCGCTGTGGCAAGCGACTACGAACGCTACACGGCACGCATGAAGGCAACATATCAGGCACGCAAATGGCTGAATGTTGGTGGCAACATCAACTTTGCACGCTCTACGACAAACAACGGCGCAGACATCGACGACACCGAGGATGACTCAGGAAACAACCTCTACACGCAGATTTCGCAGATAGGCCCCATCTATCCCGTATATCTACGCGATGACAATGGCAACATACTACGCAACGAGAACGGTGTAGTCGGCGACTTTGGAGACGGACAACTTCTCGGCGCGGACTATGTTCGCCCATATCTGACACAGGTTAACGGAATTATTGACGCATCGCTCAATACCAACAAGAAAGTAGCTACAACTTTCTCACTCAACGGCTTCGCCGACATCGACATTTGGGATGGCCTGAAAGCTACGGTGAACGGAAGCGTCTATACCAGCAACTACAACTCGACTTACACTTACGAACCATACTACGGCTTCGGACACGCATCCTATCCGAATGGCTACGTATATAAAGACTCATACAACGAATACACGCTGAACTTCCAGCAACTACTGAAGTACAACAAGAAATTCGGCAAGCACAACCTATCGCTGCTTGCAGGACATGAGAGCTACAAGTATGACGTTGATGACATTTACGGCGACCGTAAGAACATGTACTCATACTTTGAAAATCAAGAACTCGATGGTGCTACCACCGTACTCACCAACAGTTCCTATCATCTGGGCTACAACACCGAGGGTTGGCTGTTCCGCGCTCTTTACGACTACGACGGAAAATACTTCGGACAGGTGTCATACCGCCGCGATGCTTCGTCGCGCTTCCATCCCGACCACCGTTGGGGTAACTTCTATTCATTCGGTGGCGCTTGGATCTTGACAAAAGAAGAGTGGATGCAGGAGGTGAAGTGGCTCAACGAACTGAAGCTGAAAGCCTCGTTCGGCCAAAACGGAAACGACAACATTTCCGATTTCCTCTACACCGATACATATTACATCAATAAAGGCGAAGGCAACGACATCGGACTTACTTTGAAACAAGTGGGCAACGAGAACATCACTTGGGAGACAGTGACAAACATCAACGCCGGCTTCGAGTTCCAGATGCTCAACAGCCGTTTGCGTGGTAGCATAGAATATTTCTACCGCAAGACCACCGATATGCTCTGCACCGTAAAAGTGCCACTCTCACTCGGCTATGCAGGCTACTCTTCGAACGTAGGCGACATGGCCAACAAGGGTGTCGAGATTGAACTCGAAGGCGACCCTATAGTAACCAAAAACCTGCGCTGGACCATTGGTGCAAACCTCACTGCCTACAAGAACAAGGTGCTGAAACTCAATGAGGACAACAAGTATAACGTACTTGACGGCCATGCAGGTTACACAAGCGGCAGCTACTTCTACGGCGAAGGCCTGCCCATGTACACATGGAGATTGCGCAAGTATGCAGGAGTCGCAGAGGACGGACAGTCGATGTGGTATATTCACGATGACAATGGTAACCTCACTACGACCACAAATCCGACAGAGATAACAAAGGATATCGACTTCTACGACTGCGGCACAGCTCTGCCCGACTTCTATGGTGGTTTCAACACGTCACTCAACGCCTTCGGTTTCGACTTCAGCGTGTCGTTCGCCTACAGCGTCGGCGGCAAAGTGATGGACTACGGCTATATGCAGCTCATGACCGTGCCAACGGCAGGACTTACGGGTATGGCACTTCACCAAGATCTGCTCAACGCCTGGTCAGAGACCAACAAGGATAGCAACATTCCACGTCTGCAGTATGGCGACAACTATTCTGCCTACACCTCCGACCGCTTCCTCACCAACGGAAGCTGGTTGAGCCTGCAGAACATCACACTGGGCTATACATTCCCGAAGAAATGGCTGCAGTCTCTGGGCGTTACAGGCCTACGCTTGTCGGTGTCGGGAGAGAATCTCACCTATTGGAGCAAGCGCAAGGGTCTCGACCCACGCATCAACTCCTACGGTGGAGCAAGTAACACGAAGTACGCTCCCGCACGAACCATAATGGGAGCATTGAGCGTACAGTTCTAATTTTTAATTAGAAATTAAAGAATAAAAAAATAAAGAATTAAAAATTTAGACACATGAAGAGAATTAAAGACCACATAATAAAAGGAAAGAAGTGTTTCTCCACACTCTTTATTCTGCCATCTTTCTTCTTCCTGCTCACTGCCGTAGCAACAAGTTGCATCGACGAGGAGAAGCCCACTCAGGAGGCATCAGCCGAACAAGTGGAAGGCTCGAGCGCATCGTTAAAGATGCGCATCAACGGACTGAGCTCGAAGATGATTTCGCAGCAGAACTACTACGGCGAAGCCTACCGTGGCACATGGTATGCTACACAAGACTGGGGTTATCCATGCTACATGTACATAAGAGAAACCATGCTCGACGGATTCCCGACTACCGACGCAAGCTGGAACTACCAGATCTATTACGAGAAGGCAAGTAACCTTACAGGCTATTCTGGCTGTCCATTCTATTTCTATTACGGACTCATCAACAATGCCAACAGCATTCTCGCCGCACTTGCCGACGAAGCCTCGGAAGAGATTCTCCAGTACTATGCTATCGCACGCGTATATAGGGCACTCGCATACAGCGACCTCACAATGATGTACGAGTTCTACCCAACAGGCATTGCCGAACTTGACGCAAAGGCAGAGAAAGTGTTTGGACTCACGGTGCCACTCGTAACAGAAGAGACCACGCGCGAGTCGGGAAAGAACAATCCACGCGCACCTTTTTACAAGATGTATCGCTTCATCTTCAACGACCTCTCCATAGCTGAGGCTACATTGAAGAACTATTCTCGCAATTCTAAGACGGAACCGAACATTGATGTAGTCAATGCCTTGCTTTCACGCTTCTGGCTCAATCTCGCAACCCGCTTCCGCCTGTTCCCCGATGACCTTGCCAAGCAGATTGAACATGAAGGCGACGATGACGGCGGAAAGGATCTTGGCATAAAGACAGCCAACGATTGCTACCGGAAGGCTTACGATTATGCCGACAAAGTGGTAGCCGCAGGCTACACGCCTGTGACCGAATCGCAGTGGAAGGACTCTAAGACAGGCTTCAACACCGAGAACCAAGCATGGATTTGGGACATGCGCTTCTCGTCGAAGGAGCAGGTCACAGATTATTGGTGCTCACACATCGGACTGACAGCCTCTGAGCCTACATGGGGTATGCCTGCTTACGGAGGTGCATATCGCTGCATTGCCTCTAAATACTACAACAAGATGCAGAGCGGCGACTGGCGCAAGGTGTCCTGGATAGCTCCCGAAGATGCCGGCTCTGAAACTGTTCCTGAAAAATACAACTCACTGCTGAAGGAAGAGACAAAGGCGACAAAAGCCGACAAGACAAACTTCAGCCGACTGCCAGCATACGCTAACCTCAAGTTCCGTCCAGGCAGCGGAAGCATCGACGACGAACAGACGGGGATGCTCTGCGACATTCCTTTGATACGCATTGAGGAGATGCACTTCGTCATGATTGAATCCACGTTCTATCTCAACGGTCTTGAAGCAGGAAAGAAGGCTTTGGAAGAATTCCTCAACAGCTACCGCTACACCAACGGCGAGTATTACTGCGACTCCAGCTATTCGGCCGACTTCATATATGAGATGATAGCACAGAAGTTCATCGAACTCTGGGGCGAGGGAGTCCTCTACAACGACTTCAAGCGTCTGCGTCTTGCCGTGGTACGCGACTATGCTGACACTAACTATCTCGACACTTATCTGCTCAACTCAACCGACGGATACACCGCTCCGTGGCTCAATTTCTATATTCCTGAGACAGAGCGCAACTTCAATTCGGCACTTGAGAACGAGATGAATCCCGACCCGACACCGTATTGCAAATGACATTTGCAAATTAAAAGTAATTCAACCCACGGGAATGAAGGAAATTAAAGGATATGCTTTCTTGAGCAAGGCGATAATTACGTATGTTCTCCTTGATAACTCCCGCAAAGGAAACGTAAAGACTGGCGTCTTTAACTCCTTTCATTGAACCATATGGAGTTGAGCACTAACGAAACTTAAATGAAAGAAAATTAAAGAATTAAAGTTCTATGAAGATAAAAACGATATGTAACATTCTGATGGTGATGGCGATGGTTGCCTTTGCCACGTCATGCGACGACAAGAACGACTGCAACTACGAGCCGGGCGCTCCCACGCCAGAAGGCTGCATCGGCGTATATTTCAACAGTAGCAATGCCATCGAAAACATCTTCCTGCCGAGAGTTGCCACAGAACTGGAAGTCGCAGTGTCGCGACAGAATACTGAAAGCGCTGTCGAGGTGCCGCTCGTCGTCACAGCCGATGCGGGTCTTAACGTGCCTAATAAGGTACAGTTTGCAGCAGGTCAAGCCACAACGACGATAAAGATAACATTCAGCAACCTCGAAGAGTCGAAGAAATATAACTACAGCATCGCCGTGCCAGAGGAATATGCTGACCATTATACGGAAGTGGATGGGACAACAGCCTTCAGGGGCTACATCATGGAGGCTGATTGGAAAACCATCAGCGACAACGTGACGATGAAGTGGACAACGCTCGGCGTTCAAAACACTTTCGTAGGCACGCTCATGCAGCTCGGTACGACGAACCGCTATCGATTTGTCAACTTCCTCGACTCCGGCATGGACTACATCTTCACCGTGGGCGACTCATCGACTGCTTATACAGGCTACTACAGCATAACAACCTACGCCAACTACGAATCATACGAAGGCACTGAGGCAAAGGCGGCATATTTCTTCGACGAAGCCACACAGAGCTATCCGACATGGACCGTGGCAGACGGAACAATCGAGGTGGAATACATTCTGATTCTCGAGGACTATTATGGCACCAACACGGGCTACTCGTGCATTTCGTTTGATAAGCATAGCGGCTACGTATATCTCTATTGGACCAAGTACACCGACGGCACTTACGATTATTACAATCCCGTATCGTTCTCGTGGAAATGATTGATGTTTGGATTTTAATGAAATTAAAGAAGTTAAAGAAGTATGAAGAAAGAACTGTATAGATTATTCCTAATGATGACAGCCCTTGTCTTTGGCTTTACATCATGCAGCGACGACGAAGAAGTGGTAAAGTCGCCACTAGACATAACGTCAATAACCCAGGGCGCAAAGACCGTCAGCACACTGGCGTTCAGCTGGGAACCCGTAGCCGATGCCACACAGTACGCCTACGAGCTGACGGACGAGGATGGAAACGCTGTACTTGGCGGCACAACCAACACCACTTCTCTATTGGCAACAAAACTGAAGGTGCACACCACCTATACACTCAGCGTATGGGCATACGCAGCCCTCTCAGGCGACAAGAGCACATCGCCAATAGCCACACTTACCGCCACTACCAACGACGTGGTGCAACTCGACACGCCGCAAGCCGTGGCTAATCAGGGGGAAGGCGTGGTTAATATCACATGGCCTGCCGTTGAACATGCAGACTACTATTATGTATATGTGGATGTTGATGAGTCTCAAGTCGGCGACACCTTACAGGCGACCGTTACAACCATCAACTACATAGCTTTGGGCGGTCTCCAGGCGGGCGACCACACGGTATATGTATTCGCCATGAGCAGTGATGAGAACTACTCTATCTCCGAAGGCTTTGCACTCACCTTCACAAAGGCAAAGAATGAACTGTGGCGCACCGAAGCCAACTATTATTGCGAAGTATTAAATAAAGACTTCGCGACACAGATAGTGGCATACGAAGATGGTTCATACACAATAGAAGGAATCTACGGGTCGGAGGAAAGACTGGAGTTCTACGTTGATACGGAGAGCGTCATCGGCGGCATACCGGAAATCGTACCCACCAATGCGTACAAAGTCGATGCTCCATTCTACTATTTCCATGCTGGCGACTACACAGTCTGCATCTACTATCAGCGCGGCTCGGGCTACACAGGTTGGGAGAACGGCAACCGCAGCAAAGGCGAGTTGTGGTACTACGTCTATCTCTACGACAAGGACGACAACTACCTTGGCGGGGGTTCCGACGACATAACGTGGGACACTGGTGCAGCAGAACTGACCGTTGATGACCTTGTGGGCGACTACACGGAGAACACCACTTGCTACGACGGCTATTACGGCAGTTGGGAACTCGTTGAGCAGCAGTGCGACGTAAAGATAGAGAAGATTGACGACGAGACTATCTCGCTCTACAATTTCTATTACTGGGAGGACACCTTCACAGGAAAGGTTGACCTTGACGCCCGCACCATCACCTTCGAACTGAAGAACGACTGGGGTGGCTGGTATCTCTTCTGCCAATACAACGCTCCCGACACGCCAGTAGTCGGCAAGATAGCAGATGACGGCACCATAACCATCAACAACTGGACGTACTCTTACAACGGCAATTCCTACGTAAATTCCGGTGCGACAAGTACGCTGACGAAGAAATAACATCCACACAGACCTTCTCCGGAGAATTCAACAAGAGCTTAACTCCGGAGAAGGTCATTTTCTAAAGGCTATGGCATAGGAAGAAGAAGTAACATCGTTATGAATAACATAAGGCAGCTACAACTGTGATTATTATGACGTTTTATTTATCTAAGCCCATGAATAGGTAAAGCAACTATTGAAGCATCTGAAAATAATAAATAACGTGAGTTCGACGAAATTAAACCAGCGCAGTGCGGTAACTTATTCTCCTCCAGGGGAAATTAAGAATTGCTGCGCGAATGCACTGGGAGTGTGGGCGTCCCGCCCGCACCCTGCGCACCATCAGGCGTAAATGTCGGCTATTTGGATATTACTTATACGTCGAGGTGCGGGCGAGACGCCCACACTCCCAGTGCCTACTGCTGGGTTATACAAGTCTGTGAATTTCGTCGAACTAACGTTAAATAAGGTTTTGCTGTTGTCATTGGTACTTTTTTAAAAAAAGTGCAGAAGTAAATGAATGATTTGGAAACAGCAATACGTCACGTGGAGACGTTTATCTGCAAGATGTAGGTCGAATGAAGAGTGAATGTAGAGTTGAGAGGTACTCTACATTCTGTAACTTGCAGATTATCAATGCGTAAGATGCAAATGATGTAGAGTGTAGAGTGATACGCAAGCTGACGTCTTACATGGTAGAATATAACGTTCTTGCAGACGATGCATAACTTATCTTCGAAGGCTGTCATACTTGTGACAGGCGACTGTCAAAGGGTGACAGTGGGGAAATTAAGAATTAAGAATTAAGAATGAAGAATTAAGAACAGGAAAATGAAGAATTAAGAATGAAGAATTAAGAATTAAGTGTAGTTTAACTATTTAGGTAGACATACTTTTTTAAGACTGTATTCCGGGCAATCATTCATCGAACTCATGTTATTTTATTTGTCTATCAGACTTTCCGTGAAGGTGTCGGCACGATGTCCCATCAAGTGGATTTGAGAATAGTCATTGCTCAGCCTTTCCCCCCTCCCAAGGGAGGGGATGGGGGTGGGCCTTACTCTTCCTCTGCATTGGTATCAAGCTGCGTGTCGCGCTTGATGCTTGTGTTGCCAAAGCGGTCGATGGTGAGGACTATTGGGATATACTCGTCGGTCCCTGGATGACTCACACTGGCGGCAAAGCGCAGCGTCTGCCCCTCAACGCGGTCGAACACCAAGCCTTCGAGTATTCCCGTCTTGCGATAGTCGTCGTCAAGACACGAATCGAATGAAGCCTTGGTGAACTTGTGTCTATAGAATGTTGAGCCGTCGCCTCTTGTGATGACGATCGAGATGACGTTGTCAACAAAAAGCTGCCCCGTCTCGTCCTTCACCATCGAAAGACTATCGTCGGGTGTGCGATGAATCTGGCAAGTCAAGTGACTGTCGCCAAGGTCGGCTTCCGTCATCTGATTATAGTCCTGCATTCTTATTGGTGCCGAAGGCTCTTTCTTCACCTCCTTCTTCACAATGATGTCTGTACTCTTTTTCGTTTCCTTACAGGCTATGAAAGCCACCATAGCGGCAATGCACGCCAATATGAAAGTCTTTTTCATTTTATGTTTTTTTCTTTAATATATTATGCGTTGCTTTCCCCCGACAATGTAAATGTTGTTACTACGTGGATTTTTCACCTTTTTCCCGTTCAGGTCGTATATAGCCTTCTTTGCGGTTTCGTCGGTGGTTAAGGTGCTGATGCCTGTCGATGGCGTGTCGATGAGGACCACCTTGGTTAGTGTGGCACCATAGCCCTGAATGACAGCTCCTACTGATTTCAACTGTGTCAGGACACTGTTGCCGATGACGAAAGCTGTGATGTGGGTGGCTCCTGTCGTGCCATAGTGTGAGCGTGGATTGAAGTTGCCGTCAATGACAACGTCATCAACCTTACATTCAAACTGATTCCAGGTGTCAAGATAGCTGAGCTGTATGTCCTCGTAAGAGGCGCTGGCATCCTGAGTGTAATATACAACGATGGTTGCACTCTCGTTGAAAGGCGCAAATTTCGACTTGTCGATTTTTACTTGCAACCCATTGTCCCAGTTTAGTGCCGAATTACCTTCCCAAATGACCGTTCCCCCCACGCCAACGTCGGGGTCGCTTTCCTCACCGCTGACTTCATCGACGTATGTTTCCATCGAGCCTTCCTTAATGCCGTTGAGGAAGAATGGAGCGTCGATGGACATGTTGTTCTTACGGTTGAATATGCCGAACTTCTCGCTACCGTTGCCAAAGGCGTTGTTGTCCCACACGAAGGCGGCAAAACCCATCTGGCGTGCCTCGCCAACGAGACATTTCAGGTAGTATTGCTGGTTTGCTTCCTGTGTGGTCTGGTCGTCAGTGGTGTAGTGGTGTGAGCAGCCGTATTCGCCTAACACTACGCCAAGTCCAGCGTCCCACCATGTCTTGCGTATTTGTGTGAACAGGGCTGCCAGGGAGCGTTCGTTACCGTCGGGGCATATCGTGCCTTTGTCGGCGTATGCCGTGCCCCAATAGTAGTAGCAGCCATCGCTACCACTGCAATATGAATAAGGGTCGTAGTAGTGGAACTCCACAGAGAGACGGTCTTCTGTAGGGTCGGTTGGCACAGTGAAATATTGTAGTCCGAGGCTTGGGTTGCAGCGCATCGTCTGCACTATTAGGTTGCGCTTAAGGTTGTTTCCGCCAGTGGCTCTTACGGCATCCACGAAAGTCTGGTTGAAGGAGTTCTGCACATCGTAGTTCTCCTGTGTAGGCGTGACACCCCAGTCGCCGAGCGGATTCACCTCGTTTGTGCCGGCAAAAGCAAGTCTGCCGTCGTAGTCCTTGAAAGCCGTGGCAATGTTCGTCCACAGCTTCTTCAGCTTCTCGTTCAGCTCCGTTTTCTTTGCGTATGTGGGATAGTGTTCGAGCCAGAGGTCGTGGTGAGTATTGATTATCACCATGAGGCCCTCGTCAATGCACCAGTCAACGACCTCTTTCACTCGTGCAAGCCATGTGGTATTAATATCCATTGTTGTGAGGTCGGCATGTGGCACCCAGCGCACGGGCACTCTTATGGCATTGAAGCCCTCTGCCTTCACCTTCTGTATCATGTCTTTTGTGGTTTTTGGGTTTCCCCATGCCGTTTCCCAGTTGTTGTAATTGGTTTCCCATACGTTTTTCCAACAGTAGTTGGTGTCGTCCCATTCTGCACCAGCGCTTTCGAGCGCATTTCCGAGATTCCAGCCCATTACGACGTTTTTGCACCACGTGTGGGCATCCATGTCGTATTCCATAGCTTTCGTTGTCGCAGCCGACACGATGGCCAATAGAATAAATACAGTTTTCTTCATTTTATTGTTCTTGATTTTTGTAATTGTGTTGCAAATTTAAGCATATTTTGTCAAAACACAAAGCAAATGTTTCGTTTTTTCTTTTTCCAAATGGAATTTGTCTTTCTTTAGTATCGTATCCCTCTTTTCTACCATCTTTCAACAATGGCTCGTGCAACAACAAAGACGTTTTTTCTCGTGTTAAAAAGAGATAAAAGGGCATTAACGTTTGGCTGTGTGTGATTTTATTCGTAAATTTGTCGCATAAATCACTTTCTGACTAAGTTTTTGCAGAGTGAAAAGACAACATCGTAGTGTGGGTTATAGATATAATGAAAGAATCATGACAAGAAAGGCGGCAATTTCCATTGCTTGTTTCCTGTTTGCGGGAATGGCAATTCAGGCACAGAAGGTGCAGAGATATACAACTACGGAAGATTTTTCGTTCAAAAAGGAAACGGCGGCATTGTCGAAGACGGCAGCGGCGGAGCCTATGTTGAAAGTCGATGGCAGCGAGAAAGGTGTGCCGTTTGTGGCTTGGGGAACGACTTTCAACGAGCTTGATTGGGATGCGTTCAATCTGATCTCTCGTGAGGAGCAGGACGAGGTGATGCGCAGATTGTATTCTCCCGACGGCGACCTGCATTTTACGCGCGGACGTGTGTCGATGAATGCCAATGACTATTCGCGTTCATGGTACAGTTGCGACGACGTGGCGGGTGACTTCGCACTAAAATATTTCAACATCGAGCGCGACAAACGTAACATCATACCATTGGCAAGGGCTGCACAGAAATACTGTCCACAGTTGCAGCTTTTCATGAGTCCTTGGAGTCCACCGGCATGGATGAAGATAAACAATGACTATCCCGTTTCGCCAAGCCAATACAACAACATGGACGAGCGTCAAGGCTATCTGCTCTATATGGACGACGGACGGCAGCTTAACCCCGACGAGATGAAACTCCTCGGCGACCGTAACGGCGTGTTCCCCAAACGCCTTGCCACGCAGGACTTCATCATTCAGGATTCGCGTTATCTTCAATGCTATGCAGACATGTTCTGCCGATTCATCGACCTTTATGCCGAACAGGGATTTCCAATAACGAAGGTGATGTATCAGAACGAGGCTTATTCCTACACTCCTTATCCAGGTTGCGCCTGGACAGCTGAGGGTTCGTTGCGTTTCAACAACGACTTTCTTGCTCCGACCCTTCGTGAACGTCATCCCGAAGTGGAACTGTGGTTTGGCACAATAAATACCAACCGTCTTGACTATGTAGAAAAAGTGCTTGACGACAAGACGCTCCAGGCGAACATCGTCGGCATAGGAACACAGTGGGAGTGCCGAAACAATCTTCCTGCCATGCGCCAACGCTATCCCGACCACAGGTTTATGGTTAGTGAGAGTGAATGTGGCAACGGCGACATGGATTGGAAGGCAGCCGAACACACCTTCTTCCTGCTCTCCGACAACCTTGGCAACGGCTGTGACGAATACTACAACTGGAACTTCATTCTTACCGATAACGGACAGTCGCCTTGGGGATGGCGGCAGAACGCTCTCATACAGGT
Source organism: Prevotella sp. (assembly GCA_051878735.1). Taxonomy (GTDB): domain Bacteria; phylum Bacteroidota; class Bacteroidia; order Bacteroidales; family Bacteroidaceae; genus Prevotella. The sequence goes on from JBJEKR010000190.1 coordinate 16,762, forward strand.
TGACAGCAAGACCCGCAAGCCTCGTTACACAGCCGAGTTCTATGCCTACAAGCATTTTAGCCATTTCATCGGCGAAGGCACTGAGATGGTTGCGTACGCTGGACGCGAATACAGCGACACCCCTGTAACGGTGTTCCGTTCTTCCTCAGAATATATCGTCACGGCAGGTAATTTCACCGACATGTCCGTCACCTTGACGGTCACCATTCGTGGCAAGCATCTCAACATGTCGCTCTTGCCCCATTCCTTCTCTACATACATCGTAGGAAGACGTTAAACGCATCTATGTGGTTGGAGCTTAATATGAATTTTAAAATAATGTAAAAATATGAATACAATTCAAACACGACGTACTATTAGGCGTTACACAGACAAGGACGTTGACGAGGCTATGCTAACGGAGCTGTTGGCATTGGCGGCACGCACGCAGACAATGGGCAACCTCCAACTCTACAGCGTTGTGGTGACGCGAAGCGACGAGGGCAAGAAGGCTCTTGCTCCGGCACATTTCAATCAGCCGATGGTGACTCAGGCTCCAGTGGTGCTGACGGTGTGCGCCGACTTCAGACGCACTTCACGATGGTGTGAGGAACGCAAGGCACAGCCAGGATATGACAATTTCCTGTCGTTCATGAATGCCGCAACCGATGCTCTGCTCTTCACGCAGACTTTTTGTAACTTGGCAGAAGAGAAAGGACTTGGCTTGTGCTACCTCGGCACAACGGTTTATATGCCAGAGATGATTATCGACACACTAAAGCTGCCACAGCTCGTTATGCCCGTGGCTACGCTTACTGTAGGCTGGCCCGACGAGAATCCGCAACTTACCGACCGCCTCGATGTTGCCGCTTTTGTACACAGTGAGCAGTATCACGACTATTCGGCTGCCGACATCGATCGCCATTATGCCGCAAAAGAGGCTCTTGAAGAAAACCGCCATTTCTGCGAAATAAATAATAAGGAGACGTTGGCGCAGATTTTCACTGACATCCGCTATACGAAGAAAGATAACGAGGCAATGTCTGAAGGACTTATTAAAGCATTGCAAAAGCAAGGATTTTTTGAGAATTAAGAATTAAAAATTAAGAATTAAAAGATGAAAATATCAGAAAACAGAAGTAGTATGCTGCATGGAGTGCTACTGATAACCTTGTTCTCATGCGCAGCCTTCTATATAGGCGAAATGGACTTTATTACTTCGTTGTCACTTTCACCAATGATTGTCGGCATTGTCCTCGGTATGCTCTACGCTAACTCTCTGCGCAACAATCTGCCTGAGACGTGGGTGCCTGGCATACAGTTCTGCTCAAAGCGCATATTGCGCCTTGGCATCATCCTCTATGGCTTCCGCCTTACGTTTCAGGACGTTACGGCAGTTGGTGTTCCTGCCATCATTGTCGATGCCATCATTGTCGTGGGTACGCTGATGATAGGAATGATGATAGGCAGACTGTTGAAAATGGATAAGGAAATAACGTTGCTGACATCTGTCGGAAGTGCCATCTGTGGTGCGGCAGCTGTTCTTGGTGCCGAGTCGGCAATAAGGACAAAGGCTTACAAGACGGCAGTGGCTGTATCAACGGTGGTCATTTTCGGAACGCTGTCGATGTTCGTCTATCCTATGCTTTATCGCAATGGCATCTTCGATCTTACTCCAGAGCAGATGGGAATATTTGCAGGCAGTACCATTCATGAGGTGGCTCACGTCGTTGGAGCAGGCAACGCAATGGGCGAGTCGGTTTCATCAACGGCGATAATCGTGAAGATGATTCGCGTGATGATGCTCGTTCCTGTTCTGCTCGTCATCACTTGGGTTGTGGCTCGTGCTGCTGTGAAAAGTGGCAATGAAGGTCAGAAGGGCAAGATAAACATTCCGTGGTTTGCCATTCTCTTTCTCGTAGTCATTGGTTTCAACTCGTTCGATTTGCTGCCAGCGTCCGTGGTTGCTTTCATCAACACTTTCGATACCTTCCTTCTCACTATGGCAATGACGGCTTTGGGAGCTGAAACGAGCATAGAGAAATTCAAGAAAGCAGGAGCAAAGCCTTTCGTCCTTGCCCTCATTCTTCAGCTTTGGCTCGTCTTTGGCGGCTACTCGCTTGCCTTGTGGATGATGTAATGTAAGCCCGATGCCCCCTCCGACTCCCCCAAGGGGGAGAGACTTGGTTTGGGGTGGTTGAAGGGTTTGAGGAGTTTGAGGGGATGGAAACGTTAAGGAGTTAAGACGTATGTTTGAGCTTCAATGTTCCTAATGGAAACGCGCAAACTGCTGTCTTAACTCCTTAACTTATTAATGTCTAAAAAATTATCTCTGCTGGTCGATAGCCTTTATCTTGTCTCTTACAAGAGCTATTTCGTCCTTCAATTTCTGCACCTTACGGTTCATCTCGTCAATGAGGCTGTTGCCCTTCTTGCTGCTTGCGTTGAGGAAACCAAGGTTGTTCTCGTAGGTCTGAGCCTCGCTCTTAAGCTGTTCATACTGACGCATCAAGCGAGCGCGTTCGTTGTCGAGAGCATTGCCACCCTGTTCTGCTACGTTCTTCAGTTTGTTCTTGAAGTTGTTGAGACGCTTGCGTGTGACATTGATGTGCAGCTTCTTGTATATCTCGTCAAGCACTTTATGGTATTCGTCGTAGAGCTTATCCTTCTCCTTGAATGGCACATGACCAATGGCATTGTATTCCTCCACGAGTTTCTGCACCTCTTGCTGTACGTTGTCGGAAGCCTCTTCCGCCAGCTTCTTCAACTGTTCAACGATGGTGCGCTTCTTTTCCAGATTGGCATGTTCCTCGTTTCTCTGTCCTGCACCAGCCTTGTTACGGGCATCGAAGAACTCGTTGCATGTTGAAAGGAATTCTTCCCACAGTTGGTCGCCAATCTTCTTTGGCACCACGCCTATTGTCTTCCATTCTTTTTGCAACGCTATGAGCTTGTCGGCAGTCTTCTTCCATTCAGTGCTGTCTTTCAGCTCTTTAGCCTTCTCTATCAGTGCGCGTTTCTTCTCGGCGTTTACCTTGTATGATTCCTTCAGACTCTTGAAGTATTCCGTCTTGGCTGTGAAGAACTTGTCGCATGACGAACGGAAACGCTCGAATATCTTTACGTTCATCTTTTGTGGAGCGAATCCTATTGTCTTCCATTCCGTCTGAATGTCGATGATTTCCTTCGTATGCTTCTCCCAGTCGGCAAAGCTTTGGTTTGGCTCTTCCACCAAGGCCTCGATGCGTTCGCAGAGAGCCGTCTTTCGAGCGAGATTGTCTTCCTCGCGTTTGCGAATGTCGTCGAAATACTGTTGGTGACGCTTGTTTATTACCGTTGAAGCAGCCTTGAATCGAGTCCATATCTCCTCGCGCAGTTCCTTTGCTACTGGTCCTGTCTCGCGATATTCCTGATGCAGTTTCTGCAACTGGTGGAAAGCGCTAATGGTGTCTGTCTCGTCGGCAAGGCGCTCGGCAGCCTCGCAGAGGTGAGTCTTCTTTTCAAGGTTCTTCTTGAAGTCGTATTCGCGTGCTTCGCTGTTCAGCTTCAGCATGTCGTAGAACTGTTCAACATAGAGCTGATAGCTACGCCAGAGCTCGCTCACCTTGGCAGCAGGAATGTTTCTTATTTCCTTCCATTCCTGTTGTAGAGCCTTGAACTCCTGATATGATTTGTTGGCCTCCTCAGGAGAACCAACCATTGTCTTTATCTTTTCAATGATTTCGAGCTTACGTTTGAGGTTTGCTTCTTTTTCCTCTTCCTGCTCACGGAACAATTTGGCACGACGCTCCTTTATGATGCCCATTTCTGCCTTGAACACCTCTTCGTCCTCGTCGGGCAGGATTTGGAATGTGGCAGGGTCGGCTCCTGACTCCACAAAGGTTTTGTAGGCTGCTTCTCGCTCGGCGATGTGCATCTTGTAGAATGCAGTCTTCAGATAATCTACTTCGTCCTTGTCGGGATCCTCGTCGCCATGAGCAATCTCTTTCAGTCTGTCGATGATTTCCTTCTTCGACGTATAGACATGACGCTCCTCTTCCGAAGCCTCCGAGTTGGTAGGTGTTTCTACTTCAGAAGTCTCTGCTGCTGGCTCGTCGGCTGCTGTCAGAGGTTCTTCCACTATGTTCACTTCTTCTATTTTGCCTGTTTCCAGGTCTTTCTCTTGAGAGTCCATCATTTCACTGTTTATTAGTTAATGAATCGGTACGATACGAAATTTAGGTACAAACTTACTCAAAAAATTCTTATTTACCTAATTTTATGACGTTTTTTTGCAAAAAAAGTTACTAAATGAGTCGTTTATGGCGGAAAATCCACCAAAAGAGGCCTGAAATGGCAACAGAAATGACTAAAGCGATGACAAAACCATACTGACTTGTCTCCATTCCGTTGACGAGATTCATGCCGAACAAACTGGCTATCAGCGTTGGGAACATCATGAGAATGGACACCGAGGTGAGAGTACGCATCACGGTGTTCATGTTGTTGTTGATGATGGACGAATAGGTGTCCATTGTCGATTCGAGAATGTTGGAGTAGATGTTGGTCGTTTCGCGTGCCTGAGTCATCTCGATGTTTACGTCTTCGATGAGGTCGGCGTCGAGTTCGTCAATCTGTAGTTTGAATTTCAGTTTCGAGAGCAGGGTCTCGTTGCCGCGGATGGAGGTTACGAAGTAGGTCAGCGAGTCTTGAAGGCGGCTGAGTCCTATCAGCGACTCGTTGTTCACCTCGCGGTCAAGATTGCGTTTTGCCTTTTCTATGAGGCTGTTTATCTGCTTCAGTCGTTTCAGATACCACACTGCAGACGAGAGGAACAGACGGAATATCATGTCAACATAGTCGGTGAATCCAACGCCACGTTTCTGTTGGTAGCTAACGAAGTCGATCATCATGTTGGTCTCGTAGTAGCAGACGGTGATGGTGACGTCACGTTTGTGTATGATGCCGAGTGGTACGGTGGTGTAGGGGGTGCGTGAGCGAATTTCCTTTACGTAGGGAATACGCAAGATGATGAGCATCCAGCCATCGTCGTATTCGTAGCGGGCACGCTCGTCGGTATCGCTGATGTCCGACATGAAATAGTCCGGTATGTTGAATTGCTTTTCAAGCAGCAGCTGGTCCTCTTCCGTGGGACATGTCACTTGAATCCAGCAGTTTGGTTCCCATTCGTTGATGGTGGTTAGTCCACCATTAGTATTCCAATATGTTCTCATTGTTGCCAATCCTTTTTTAAGAGTTAAGAGTCACAATAATCCAGTGGCAAGAGGATTGGCGTCCTGCCACCCTCACGCCTAAATGTTAAAGTTTTCCGCGTGATAATCGTCCATAATTATTGTCGTTTTTAAAATTTGCGGTGCAAAGATAGTAAGAAAAATGAAGAATGAAGAATGAAGAATGAAGAATTTTTAGTCTCGTAACGTTTTTTTAACAAAAGCTTTATGAAATGAGAAGAGAGGAGTGAGGTAACTGCGTTGCATGGTTGTCACTCTACAATCTATGCTTTAGCTATTCTCACTCCTCTATCCTCACTCCTTTCTTATTCCTCCAACGCCGTCTTCAGCAGTTCCCAGAATGGGGCTACGGTTGATATTTGGGCGCGTTCGCTCGTGGTGTGTGGTGAGCGCATTGTAGGACCGAGTGATACCACGTCAAGATGTGGATATTTGCCGAGGATTATCGAACATTCAAGTCCGGCGTGGTCAATCTGAACGATGCCGTCCTCGCCGTTCTGCTCCTTGTATATCTTCAGCAGTTTGGCAAGTATAGGACTGTCTGGATTTGGATCCCAACCGCCGTAGCTGCCGCCGGTCTCTATCTTCATGCCTGCCATCGAGAAGCAGCTTGAAATCATAGTCGTCACGTATTCCTTCATGTCCTCGCGTGAGCTGCGTGGCAATAGCTTGATGAGAGTCTTGCCGCCTTCAATGTCTATTATGGCGAGGTTGCTCGATGTCTCCACAACGTCGGGGTAGGCTGGTATCATGCGCACAACGCCGTCGTGAACGGCATAGATGGCATCTACGAGGTTGTCCTGTATTTCCTCAGGCACTTGCATCTTTGGAGTCTCAACGTCCTCAGCATAGAACTCTATGCCGCTTTCAATGCCCTTGTATTCGTCGATGAAGTCAGCCTTCCAGTCCTCGACGAGTTCCTTCAGTGCATCCACGTTCTCCTTTGGCAATGTAAGAACCACTTCTGCCTTGAATGGAATGGCGTTGCGCATGTTGCCGCCATGCCATGTAGCAAGTCGTGCCTCACACTCTGCAATGGCATCACGCACGAAGCGAACCATCAGTTTGTTGGCGTTGGCACGACCTTCGTGGATTTCCAGTCCTGAGTGTCCTCCGCGTAGTCCTTTCACTGTCACGCGAACGGCAGCGTCATCAGGGTCGGTCTCCACTTCCTTATAGTCGAGTGTCGCTGTTACGTTTATGCCGCCAGCCGAACCGATGACGAACTTGCCCCATGTCTCAGAGTCGAGGTTGAGCAGAATATCGCCGTTCAGCTCGCCTTCGGGAAGGTCGTTGGCACCGAACATTCCTGTTTCTTCGTCGGCGGTGATAAGTCCTTCTACAGGGCCGTGCTTCAATGTCTTGTCTTCCATGACAGCCATGATTGTGGCAACGCCGAGACCATTGTCAGCACCGAGTGTCGTTCCCTTGGCGCGTACCCAACCTTCCTCGTCGATGTATGTTTGAATTGGGTCTGTTTCAAAGTTGTGTGTGCTTTCGGGTGATTTCTGTGGTACCATGTCCATGTGGGCTTGCAGTATGATGCCCTTGCGGTCTTCCATTCCTGGTGAGGCTGGCTTGCGCATCACGATGTTGTTAGCCGAATCCTTGAAGGCCTCTACGCCTATGCGGGCGGCGAAGTCGAGAAGGAACTGCTGAACTTTTTCCAAATGCCCTGATGGACGTGGAATTTGTGTCAGTGCATCGAAGTTTCTCCAGATGCACTCTGGTGTCAGATTTTTAATTTCGCTCATAGTGATTTTGTATTATTTGGTTATGTAAATATTGTCTGTCTCAGGTGTCTCGCTTTCTGATGATTTTATGCTTGTGAAGTTGAGTGCCACTAACGACCAGATTCCGAGCAGGATTACCAGCATGGTCTGTACCGTGTGGACTATCAGCACGAAATATAGTGCATGTTCGTCGGCCACTCCATACAGTATCAGCATGGTCTTCACGGCGAAGTGCCAGGGACCTGCCCCGTTTGGTGTAGGTACGAGCACTGCTATGCTGCCGACAACGAAAGTCACCATCGCACAACCTATACCGAGGTGTGATGTGAAGTCGAAGCAGAAGAATGTCAGATAGTAGTGGAGAAAGTAGCTTGCCCAGATGCCGATGGTGAAGAGTATGAACAAGGGAATGTTCTTTACGTTTTTCAGTGAAATGATGCCTTCCCATATCCCTCCTAACGTTGCTTTCACCTTATTATATATAGAAAGCTTCTTTAGAAGGAAATGGAGCAATATTAGGGCTGCTATGCCGCAGACGAACGTCACGAAATATCCAGCTGCTGAGAACCTATTGAGAATGGAATCGACGCTGGTGCCCGTGCGGTCGAAAAATACGTTGAAGATTTGGAGTTGAAGCAGAAGTGTGATTCCCGTGATGCCAGCAACAACAAGCGAGTCAATGGCACGCTCGGTGACCACAGTCCCCAAGGCTTTCGAGAACGAGATGCCGTCGTAGCGTTTCAGTACTCCACAGCGGGTAAACTCGCCTATTCGTGGTATCACGAGACTTGCTGCGTAGGAAAGGAAAATGGCGTGAATGTTTGTCGAGTGGCGAGGGTGTTCGCCTATTGGCTCAAGCGTCTGCTTCCAACGCCAACCGCGAAACATCTGTGCCAGGATGCCAAAAGGAAACGACAACAACATCCACGTCCAGTCCATCTCATTGAACAAAACATGGTTTATGCTGTTGAAGTCGAAGCCTCTATACATCCAGTAGAGTATTGCACCGCCAAGAACTAACGGCAACAATATCTTTATCACTATGCTCGATACCTTCATTGTTTTTCTATTCCGTATAACATGGCATAAACAGTTCTTACTTTTCTCTCCTCACTTCCTCGTTAATTAAAATAGTACAAGAATGTAGCCACTCCTTCCAGAGCCTTCTTCTTTTGGTCCTTGATTTCGATTGAGAACTTTATTTCTGCCTTTACGGTACCACGAAGGTTTGCTATCGACTGTAGGTCGGCAACAAGGCGTATTGACTCACCCGACTTCACTGCCTGGCCGAACTTCATCTTGTCCATGCCGTAGTTCACCATCATCTTCAAGTTGTTCACCTCGATAATTTGGCTCCAGAGGTATGGCAGCAATGACAGTGTCAGATAGCCATGTGCGATAGTTGTCTTGAATGGGCTTTCTACGGCAGCCTTCTCCGGGTTGACGTGAATCCACTGGTGGTCGAGAGTGGCGTCGGCAAAGAGGTTGATTCGCTCCTGCGTGAGTTCCACATAATCGGAAATGCCGAGATTCTTGCCGAGCATTGCGGCAAAATCTTCATAGTTGTTTATTACTAACTTGTTCATTTTTATGATATTTTTGTTTATAGATACAAAAGCGTTACGATGAATATGTTGGCAGCCAGAATGATGAAATTCATGGGCAAGCCAATCTTCACGAAATCGACGAATCGGTAGCCGCCTGGGGCATATACCAGCATGTGCGTAGGTGAACCTATTGGTGTGGCAAAGCTTGATGCGGCAGCAACCATCAGCCCCATGCAGAACATCATTGGGTTGCAGCCAAGCGTGGCGGCAGCGTCATAGGCAATAGGGAAGAACATTGCCGCCGTGGCTGTATTGCTGATGAATTCGGTGGCGAATGTCGTTACGAAGCATATCACGGTAAGCACGAGAATAGGATTAGGACCGCAGATGTCCAAAAGCCATGTGGCAAGCATCTCCGACAGTCCTGTATGCTCTATCGCCTTTCCAAAACAAATGCTTCCCGCAAACACCATCAGAGCCTTCCAGTTGATGTTGCGTTCGGCTTGCTCTATGCTGCAACATCTTGTTAGCAGCATGGCAAAGGCGGCAATGAAGCACGATTGTAGGAGTGGTAGGATGTTCAAGGCTGCCAACAGAATCATCGCAGCCATGATGATAGTTGAGAGGATGGTCTTGACATTGTAGTTCGCAACACTCTCAGAGTCAAAGAAATGGAGGTCGTGACGCAGGCCGTCCTTGTTAATCTTGCGTCCTTCAAGCATCAGAGTGTCACCAGCTCGAAGAACGACCTCGTGTGGACTCGTCTCAATGCGTTCGCCACTTCTTGCCACGGCAACGAGCACCATGTCGTATTTTCTCTCGTAGTCGGTGTCGATAATAGTCTTGCCTATCAGCTTGCTTGTAAAAGTAATGTAGGCAGTGCTGATTTTACGCTTTTTGTCAACATCGTCAAGTCTATAGACGTGTTCTGTTGCGCTAACGAGTTCGTGGCTCTTGCGCAATTCAAGGATGGAGGAGACGTCGCCGCTGAATATGAGACGGTCGCCGCCGAAAATGAATTCATCTTCCGTAACGGGGGAAATAATCTCTTTGTCGAAGCGCACTATCTCTATAAGGTGCCCGCCATTGAAATTGTCCAGTCCACAACCCTTTACCGTGTCGCCGACAATCTTCGACTCCGTGGGTACAAGCAACTCTACGGTGTAGTCGCTTATCGATTCGAAAGAGTCGTCGGGCGATTTCCTGTCGGGTAAAAAACTACGCATGGCGATGATTGAAACGATGAGTATAGCCACACAGAACAAGCCTGGCAGAAGTGGCTCGAAGAAAGACATTGTCTCGCCTGTCTTGTCTTGGTAGAAGCCTGCTATTACGAGGTTGGTAGGCGAGCCGATGATGGTACATACACCTCCCAGACCGGCAGCGTAGCTTAATGGAATAAGCATTTTTGAGGGAGTAATGCTGAGTTTCTTTGCCCACATCTTGACGACGTTGATAAACAGCATCACGACGGTGGTGTTGTTCAACAGTGAGCTGAGGATGGCAACAGGAACCATCAGTTTCGTTATAGCCCTCGCATATCCTTTCGGCTTGCCAAGAAGGTTTTTCACCACCCATTGCAGCACGCCGGTGTGTACCAGACCAGCAACGACGATGAACATTATGGCAATGACGACGACGGTTTCTGAACTGAAGCCTGACACAGCCTCTTTCATAGGTAGTGTGCCGCTGACTATCAAAGCACCCATTCCTCCAAGGAATACAATTTCTACTGGCAACTTCGTCTTGAGAAGCAGTGTGAACATGACTATCACCACGAGAATGGTAAACCAGGCATGAATTTCTAATCCGAATAATTCCATATTGAAACCGTTTTTATGAAAATGTATAACGTGGCAGTTTGCCCATTTACGCTGCAAAGGTAACAAATTATTCCTAAAAACAAACTTTTTTTAGTGAATATTTTGCTTTATCCATATCTTTGATTACCTTTGCAGATGTAATGACTGCGATACAAATGCAAAAGTAACAAATAAATAACGTATTTTATGAAAACAATCATCATTGCCATTTGCCTGGCGTTTGCAATCTCTGCCAATTCGCAAACCAAAGAAAAACGCCAACAAGTGTTGCTGGAGACTACGGCAGGAAAAATAAAGGTAGAGCTCTACAACGAGACTCCGCTCCACTGCGACAACTTCCTCAAGCTCGTCAATCTTCACGTCTATGACTCGCTGCTTTTTCATCGCGTCATAAAGGATTTCATGATACAGTGCGGCGACCCTAAGAGCAAGACTGCTGAGCCAGGAGTATTCCTTGGTGAGGGCGACCTCGACTGGACAGTGGAGCAGGAGCTTCGTCTGCCGCAGATCTATCATCGTCGTGGAGTGCTTGCCGCAGCCCGCGAGCCAGACAGCGACAATCCTTACCGCGAGTCGAGTGCGTGCCATTTCTATTTGGCTTGGGGAAAGACCTTTACCGATGCCGAACTCGACAAGATGCAGTCGCGCCTCGATACTCTCTATGGTTATCGTGTAAAACTTACTCCTGAGATGCGTGAGACCTACAAGAACGTTGGCGGCATTCCACATCTAGATGGCGGCTACACCGTGTTTGGCGAAATTACTGAAGGTCTCGACGTGCTTGAGAAGATTCAGCAGGTGGCTACCGACAAGAACGACCGTCCCCTCGAAGATGTACGCATCTTGAAGGCAACGGTCGTTGAGGAGCAGAAGAAGCCTACAGCAAAAAGTCAGTCAACTCAGCGTAAGCCTTCTGCGCATCGCGTTCGGAAGTGAGAGTGTCGTCGATGGCGTCGTAATAGAACGATAGACCTACGAGATATTCCACCACAGATATTTCACCAGATTGAAGAGCCTTGGCGAGAAGTCGGCTGTTGTCGGCTTTCGTCAGGGCTTTTCTCGATTCTGATGCCGCCTCTTCCAATCCTTTTGCCAACATATATTTCTCCTGCAGCTTGCCTTGAAGTTGGCTTTGTGCATCTACGCGCATTGCTTCGGCTGCGGCAGCTTCACTCTTCGCTTGCTTTATTCTGCGTGAACTGCTCCACAGTGGCACACTCAGTCCTACGCTCAGTCCCTGATAGTGTTCGCCCATCGTCTTCTCGCTCATGTAGCCGAGAGATATTGAGGGCAGTGTCGATTGTTTTGCCAACGAGAGTTGTTTGCGGCTCGTTTCCTGTTGGCTGCGTGCGTAGCCCATTGTGGGGTGGCTTTCGGCTGTCTGCTGATACCATGAATCGAAGTCGGCAGGAAGGCTCGTCGTCGAGAAAGTCGTGTCGGTGACGTTCAGCTCCTGGCCTCCGTTCAGTCGTGTCAGCTGTTGTTGAGTCGCCTTGCGCTCTGCTTCCGTCTTTTTTATCTCAGCTTCTATGCGCAAGAGGTTGAGTGTCACGTTGTTGTATTCCATGATGTCCGACTCCCCAGCGTCAAGTTTGCGCTTCTGCGCCTCACTTATTGTGGCGGCATGGCTTCTGCGTCGTTCCAGTTCTTTCAGTTGCGCATTGTAATAAACCATGTCTATTGCCGCCAACTTAGCTTCGAGCAGAATGGAAGCCCTGTCAGCCTTATATTGCCATTCCACCATGTCGTCCTTGCGTCGTGCGAGTCTGTTTTTCGCGCCTGTAATCGTCGGTATGTCAAACTCTTGGCTTGCGCTCACGTCAGTCCTGTTGCCTATTGATCCAGGACTTCCCCACAGTCGGTTATAGCCAACCTCAGGGTCTGCTAATGTGTTTTCTGCATGGTTCGCCCTTTTCTGTGCGTCAGCTGACTTGCGCAGAGCTTTCAGTGTAGTGTTGTTTGCCTCTATTTTGGCAAGTGCGTCGTCAATGCCGTTTTGTGCATACAGCTGTGCTGTTGCAATCATTGCAAGAATACATAATGCAATTTTATTCATAACAGATTAATTTATTGTCTTTTTTAATCGAGTTCAAAGTGATTCTTAGGCTTGAACATATCTTCCCTCTCTTTCCTCAATCAACATATACATCACAGGAATGACGAATCCATTGAGTAGGGTAGAGGTCAGCAGTCCGCCGAGTATCACCTTCGCCATTGGGCTTTGTATCTCGTTGCCTGGCAAGTCGCCTCCTAATACCATTGGAATCAGAGCCAATGCAGAAGTCAAGGCGGTCATCAGTATTGGGTTCAGTCGGTCGGCTGATCCTCTCAGCACACTTTCCTTTGCCGACAATCCAGTGGAACGAAGGTCGTTGTAGCGCGAGATGAGCAACATGCCGTTTCGGGTGGCTATACCGAAGAGGGATATGAAACCGATGATCGAAGGTATGCTCACCACACCGCTTGTCATGCCAATAGCCACCACGCCGCCAATCAACGCCAATGGTAGGTTCACCATTACTACAGCCGACTGCGTCATGTTGCGGAACTGGCTGAACAGCAGAATGAAGATTACCAAGAGCGACACGATGGAGGCAACGGTGAGCGTGCGCGAAGCCGCCTGTTGGCTCTCAAACTGTCCTCCATATTCCACGTGGTAGCCTTCGGGCAGGTCGATGTCGTTGTCAACCACGCGTTGAATGTCGTTCACCACTCCCAGAAGGTCACGACCCGCTACGTTGCACGATACCACAATCTTTCGTTGGGCATTCTCGCGGTTTACGGTGTTCGGTCCTGCCGTTGATGTCACTTCGGCAATGTTCTCCAACGCCACTTTTCTGCCTCCGGCATCCACCATCAGGTGACGTATGCCGTCGATGCTCGTACGGTTGTCGTCAGCCACCTTCAACGTTAGCGCGAATGTTTGATTGCCTTCGTATACTTGCGACACTTCGCGCCCTTCTAACAGCACTTCTACCATTTCTGCGAATTGCGGCATTGTTATGCCGTATTTAGCCAAGATCGTGCGTCGTGGCCTTATCGTAAGCTGTGGTCTTTCCACTTGTTGTTCCACGTTCAGGTCGGCAATTCCTTCAATGCCGCCGATGCCGTTCTTTATCTCGTTGCCAATCTTGAACATTTGGTTGAGGTCTGAGCCAAACACCTTTATAGCTATGCTTGCTCGTGTTCCTGAGAGCATTGCGTCGATGCGGTGACTGATGGGCGAGCCAACCTCGATGTTCACACCAGGCAGTTCGCTCAGCTTGTGGCGTATGTCGTCGAGCAGCTGGTCTTTAGTCCTGTCTTTGAGTTCGTATGGCGCTTCTATTTCCGATGTGTTCACGCCGAGGGCGTGTTCGTCAAGCTCCGCACGTCCTGTCTTCCTTCCCACCGTTTTTATTTCTGGTATGGTCAGCAGCAGTTCTTCCGCTCTTCTGCCTATTTTGTCCGACTCGTCGAGCGATATTCCTGGCAGTGTACTGACGTTTATCGTCATCGACCCTTCATTGAACGGTGGCAGGAAGCTACTGCCGAACGTCATGAACAGTGCTATTGCCGCTATGAGGGCTGCACCCGTTGAGGCTACTATGGTGCGTTTGTGGCTTAGTGCCCAACCGAGAGCCACGAGATAAGCCTCTTTCATCTTGCGTGCCACGTAAGGCTCTCGTCCACTGCCATCTTTCATCTTGCCTTTGCCTAACAGATAGCTGCACATCACGGGGGTAAGTGTAAGTGCCACCACTGTTGACGAGTAGAGAGCCACGATGAATGCTATGCCGAGAGGCTGCAACATTCTTCCCTCCATGCCCGAAAGGAAGAAAATGGGCATGAAGCTCGCTATTATTATCAGTGTTGAGTTGAGGATTGGCAGACGCACCTCTTTCGATGCCTCGAAAATCACGTCTATTGTACTCTCCCGTTCTCCTTCGGGCAGCAGTCGGTTTTCTCGCAGTCGTTTATACACGTTCTCCACGTCAACGATGGCATCATCAACCAACGAACCTATGGCGATGCACATGCCGCCAAGACTCATCGTGTTGATTGTCAGTCCCATAGCGTGCAAGGCTACTATGGCTGCCAAGAGCGACAATGGTATGGTGACAAGCGATATTATTGTTGTCCTCACGTTCATGAGGAATAGAAATAGCACCACCACCACCAGCACGCCGCCTTCGATCAGTGCGTTCTTCACGTTGCTTATGCTGCTGTCGATGAAGCGCGACTGTCGGTAGATGTCCGTCGTCAGTTTCACGTCGCTTGGCAGCGATTTCTTCACTCCTACCAGTGTTGAGTCAATCAGTTCCGTCAGTTCGAGAGTGGAAACTGCGGGCTGTTTCGTTACGGTCATCATCACTGCTGGCTTGCCGTTATACGAGGCTGTTCCCATGCGTGGCACGCGGTTGCCTACCGTCACGTTGGCTATGGCGTTGAGGCAGATGGGCATCCCGTCGGGATTGCGTTTCACCACGGCTTCGCCCAGTTCCTGTGTGTCTGCTGTTGACAGTAGTCCACGGATTATGTATTCGTTGCCGTATTCGTAGAGTGTTCCTGCCGCCACGTTGCGGTTCATGTCGCCCACGGCGGCAATGGCTTCGTCAAGTCCCACGCCGTAGTGCTTCATGCGTTCGGGACTGAGCTGTATCTGGTATTCGCGAATGTCGCCACCCAGTACAGCCACCTGTGCCACGCCGCCTGTTGACATCAGTCGTGGGCGGACGGTCCAGTCGGCAAGCGTTCTCAGCTCCTGAAGTGAGGTGGAGTCAGAGGTGAGTGCCACGAACATCAGTTCGCCGAGAATAGACGATTGTGGTCCAAGTGTCGGACTGCCAATGCCTTTCGGCAGTGATCCGTTTATGGTGGCGAGCTTTTCTGTCACTATCTGTCTTGCCCTGTAAACGTCGGCTCCCCAGTTGAACTCGACCCAAACCACCGAAAAACCGTTGGTCGATGACGAGCGCACACGCCTAACGTCAGTTGCACCGTTTACGGCGGTCTCTATCGGGAAGGTCACGAGCCGTTCCACCTCTTCAGCCGCCATTCCCTTAGCCTCGGTCATCACCACCACAGTAGGGGCGTTGAGGTCGGGGAACACGTCAACCTCTATGTTTCGTGCCGTGTGCAGTCCGCCAATCATCAGCAGAACGCCTGCAATGAGCACAAACAGTCGGTTGTCAAGCGAAAATCTTATTATCTTGTTCAGCATGGCTTTGGCGGTTTAGTGGTTGTGGTTGTGTCCTTCTGGAATCACCGAAGCTGCGGATGCGAGCTTCACTTGGTAGGCTCCTTCCGCTACCACCGTCTCGCCTTCCTCCAGTCCCGACGTTATTTCGGTTCTCACGCCGTCGGTCTGTCCGATTTTCACCTCTCGTTTCTCAAACACTCCCTCGTCCTTGTGCTTGGCGTCGTTCTCCTTTATATATATATAATGTGTGCCTTGCTCCTCGGTCAATGCCGTTGTGGGAACGGTAAGCACTCCCTTGCGGCTCTGCATCAGCAGATAGACCTCCACGAACGATCCTGGCACAAAGGCACCCACGTTCTTCATCTCGAACGTTGCCGGCAGATAGGCTGCGCCTTCTGGCAGTGTACGACTGTAGGATATCAGTCTGCCGTTGATGTCGGCAAGCCTATATACCTTGTCGTCGCCTGTGGTACGGAAGTTTGCGCCGCTGATGTGCTTCATGTCTTTGTAGGCACATTCCGGCACGTCAACCACAAGCTGCAACATTCTGTCTTGTGTCACTATGGCTATCGGGTCGCCTACATTCACATAGTCACCGGTCTTCACCACAAGTGTTTTGACAAATCCGTTCATGCTTGATGCCACTTTTGTCTGTCCCTCATGCGTTGCAGCCGAAATTCCTATATATGTGGCGCGAGCGGTCTCATAGTTCATCTTTGCTTGTTCCCATTCGCGCTGCGAAACAATCTTGTCGCTGACAAGTTCTTTCAGACGCTCCATTTCCTTCTTCGCAGCCTCGTATGCTGCCTTTGCCTTTGCCGTAGGATCGCCGTCTTGAAGGTTTTGCGATGATATTGTGGCTATGGTCTGCCCTTTGCCGACGGCAGTGCCTTCGGTCATTGATGTACTTGTCAGTCTTATTATGCCACTTGCCGTGGCTGCTATGGTCTGTTCGTCACCTTGTGGTCGGCTTATCTGTCCTGCCGCCTTCATCACTGCCGTGAAGTCGGCTGCTGTTGCCGTTTCGGTCTTTACTCCAGCCTTCTCCATCTGTTCGGCTGTCATTATTATCTCGCCAGTGTGGGCCTCGTGTCCTTCGTGTTCTTCAGCCTCATGGTCGTGCTCATGCTGCTTTTCTCCCGATGAGCAGGCTGCAAGGCAGAGTGCTGTCATCGTGAGTATCATTGTTTTGTATTTTTTCATTTGTTGTTGTTTTGATTTACAATTCTGTTATTTATAATTAGGAGATTGTAAATCTTGGGGGCGCACGCAGCCCGTGAGTCCTTCCTCGGCTTGTGGAGTCGTAAGGCATTGAACGTCTGAAGGCTTGCTTTTCCGCAGATGTTCCAATGTCCTCCATGTGCCATTCGTAGCCGAATAGCGTCAGCAACGGAAGGAGGTAGATGTCTTGTATATGTCGTTGGTTGTTTGTCTTTATGTCAACCCATTGTGCGCTTTTGTCGCACGAAGTGCAGCCTTCGCCATGTTGATTGCCGTGATGCTCAGTATGCTCGTCGTTGACGACATCGTCCATCTCGCATCGTTCCATAATCGTGCAGACCACCTCACCATGATGGTGGTGTGGTATCATCGGGGCAATAAGCATTGCCATCACCCCTATGCTCCAAATGATTATGTTCGACAGTCGTCTCATTCTTTTATAGTCTATACTATGGATTTGGAAATTTATCGTTGATGCCTCTTGGTAGAAAATATCCTTTAATGCAGTTCGGGTTACGGACGCATATCTGGATATGATTTTTCTCGGCGAATCCTGCGTTTGGGTAAAGTGGGTGACCTTCCCAAAATACGCCTTTTACAGAATCATACGCCCGTTTATTGGCATCTTGGTTGATAAGGTGTACTGTTTGAATGACGGAGCAGTCCAACTTGCGAATAAGTTTGTCCTTAGATGCTCCTATATCGGTGTTCTGGGGAAGTGGCTTTCCTGCTTTGTCGCAGATTTTGACAAAGATGTCATAAGCATCCTTCAGTTCTTGCAAGTAAGTCGAATCTGTTAGGTCAAAACAATATCCTAAATCAATGACAGCACCTACTACGGCTGGTTTCTTTATCGAAGAGCCTTTACGTTTTGACATATCTTTAGCCCATTGCAAGGCTCTTGCCTCATTGTTCTCCCAAAAGTAGATTCCATTACCTAACCAGTCGTAGTCATTTGTACTGTGTATAAGTTCTTCTTCACCGTTCACGACCTTTCTTACCACAGACTCGTCACATCCGTGGAAACCTATGATGAGATTGGAGCGTCTGGAGTAAAGTGATTCCATTATCTAAGGTGTTGTGCAAATTCTCCAGAAGATTCCAAGATGCCAGCTCTAATGAGAAACTCTGTGGCACTCTCTTTTGATGTAACGGCAGCCTCCCTCACTGCTCGCATTCTTTCTTCTCTGTTGTGCTCATACTTAGGCATGATTACCTCTCTTTCTTGTTTTGTTTTCTGTTTCAATGCTCTATTGTGAATGCAAAGATAGTAATAAATGGGTGAAATACAAAATTAATTAACTATATTTGTTTTTCTTTCAACTATATGACTTAATGTCGCGATAGCCACTTCTAATTTTTAATTGCCTCAACGAATTCTTAATTCTTCATTACTAGTGGTGCGATAAATTTCGCTTGACCACATCTATTAGTTTAATATTTA
>JBJEKR010000191.1:0-34819 GCA_051878735.1 Prevotella sp.
TTGATTGAAACTTGACAGGGTAGAGTCCTCTTGCAGAATGTCCTGACCTGATGATCTCCAATGCTGTTAGGGCATTGTGTTCATATTTGTGACTTCCTCTTCTCTCTTTCGTTGCTTGGAATTCGTTATATATAAGTACAAGATGTGAAAAAATATCTTTTTACTGCCAATTTAGCATAAATATTTAGAAAAAGTCGTTTATCTTAATTTTTCTTTGTATATTTGCATCGTCCTACTATGGGGCTAATATATTGCATTAAAAAGAAAAATTCCAAATAAAAGTGACTATGACAGATGTAAAGATAATGGTATGTGCCCATAAGCGTGTAAAACTACCTGAACACAGGTATTTTTTGCCTGTGCAGGCAGGTACAGCATTGCACGATTGTATTGATGAATATGCGCCTGACAATACTGGCGAGAACATATCATCAAAGAATCCCCATTTTTGTGAACTTACCTGTCATTATTGGTTTTGGAAAAATGTCCGTGCTGACATTGTTGGGCTTAACCATTATCGCCGTTATTTTGACTTTCAGAGACGTTGGAAGCGGTTCTCACCAGACCGCAGCTTTACGACAATCGATTATGTGGATAAACCATATAGTTTTCCAGACCTCGATTTGTCGTTGAAGTCATACGACATCATATTACCTCCCAAACGCCATTATCCATACAGTGTGGGAACACAGTACAAAGTGTTCCATCTTGTCAACGACCTTAATATCCTAAGGGAAGTGATTGCAGATTTGTCACCAGACTATCTGCCTTCGTTCGACCATTTGATGAACAATGAGAATGGTTATTCTGGTTATAATATGTTTATCACCCGATGGAAACATTTTGATTGTTATTCAGAATGGATGTTCAATATATTGTTTGAAGTGGAGCGCAGAGTAAAGCTTTCGCCATATCCCGACCAGGCTCGCATTTTCGGATATATGTCCGAGCGTTTAATCAATGTTTATTGCATGAGACATAATTTGAGGGTGAAGTATGTGCCTGTGATTATGCCGATAGTGGATCGCTTTGTTAATCCGTCGAATCTAAGGTATTGCTATTGGAGACTAAAGAATACTTTGGCATTTAAACTCTTTAAAATTCAGTGACTATTATGGATAAAGATGTTTTGCAGTTTGTTACATTTTGCATCGGACGTGTTTCGCAGCGTTTGAACCTGTCACCCAATAAGGTATATCAAAAATTGAAAGATTCCGGTATTCTTTACGATTACATTGTGCCATCATACGATGTATTGCACACGTTTAGTTCTCGTTATCTTACAGATGACATAGTTGATTATATGAAAGAAAAAGGAGTTATCTCATGATTTATTTGACGTTATATCATTCCTCTACGGAAATTGTTGAGCATCCTGATACGGTGCACTCAAGGGACTATCTTGATTTTGGTAGGGGATTTTATCTTACGACGATTCGTGAACAGGCCGTGAAGTATGCATTAAGGTTTAAGAGACGACATAAACAATCATGGCTGAATGTTTATGAATTTTCTTTTAACCCATCGGAATGGAACATTCTAAAATTTGAAAAGTATGATCGGAATTGGCTCGATTTCGTTTTCAAATGCCGGAATGGGAATGTAATGAATGAATATGATATGATTATTGGTGGAATAGCCAATGACAAAGTGATTCTCACTGTGGATTTATTCTTTAGCGGTCAAATTAGTGAGGAAGTTGCCTTGGAACGTTTAAAATTTGAACACCCCAATATTCAGTATTGCATACGTTCTCAGAAGATGTTGGACAATTGCTTAAAATATATCAAAAGTGAAAGAATATGAGTGAAGATATTAAACAAATTGTAATGGATGCGAAATACGCTCGAATAATCGAGGAATTAAGCGAAATGTATAATCTGACCTTGGAAAAAGCCACAGACATTTTCTACAATTCAGAAACTGCGGAGTTGATAGAGGACAAAGTTGCAGACTTGCATTGTAGAAGTGAGAAATATCTTGCATCCATCATTTGGGACGAATACAATGAAGTGGGTCACAAATAGGAAACAGTTAACATTTCATGACATCATCTAATTAGGGGTATTAATCTATAGAGTGGAGTTTGAGCTAATAGCACTATAACTTTGTTTTTCAATCCCAAATTGATATTATTCCATGAGAAATTGCTTTCGGGGAAAAGCATTCTCCAAGTCTTGATGTCATAGCAATTCTTGTTCAACAATAAAGGGAGTTTTGAAAGGAATTTTCGCTGCAGCAATTCTTGTTCGACAATTTCATAAACACCTTTTTCCTTATAGAACTCTTCGGTCTTAATGATAGCCTTTGCCTGGCTTGTTACATTAAAGACAGTTGTCTTGCTGTAATTATTCGGGTTGAATTGAATGTAATGATACATACATCTGTCAACCGAGGCAAATCGCTTGGCATAGAAGAATACCTGGCAACAGAACAGATAGTCATCAACCATAGTGTTGTCGGGGATGAATCGCACGTTGTTGTCTTCTACAATGCTGCGGCGGATAAGCAGTTTCCACATAACTCCCTTTATCTTCAGAACAGTGATGGCCTTTAGCATCTCGTCGTGGTTGTTGGTATATACCTGTGGCATGTCAACACTTCTGTCTCCAAATTCCTCTGTATATCCACATCCGGCGATGTCGGCGTCGTTTTCTTTTGCCGCATTGACAAGAGATTCTACCATGTCAAGGTCGATGTAGTCGTCACTGTCAATAAAAAGGATGTAGTCTCCCGTGGCATTGTCAAGACAGTCGTTCCTTGAGGTGGAGATGCCTTTGTTAGTTTTATGCTCAATTATCTTGCATTTGTCCCTGACTCTATACTTGTCTATGTTCTCGTTTATTATTTCCATACTCTTGTCCGGAGTACAGTCATTGACAAAAACATACTCAATACTTTTATATGTTTGACGGAACAGTGATTCGACACATTTTCCGACGTAATTCTCAACCTTATAAAATGGTACAAGAATTGAAACCTTAATATCTTTATTCATAATATTTTACTAAAATTTATGGATTAACTTTAAAATGAAATATAGATTCTTTTCTGCAAGCCAGAACTTGATTCTCTCATTTCGAGAATAATCAATTTGCCTCCAAGCTTTGTTTGCTTCGGGGAACGTCGTTTTATATGCCTTAATATCAAAGAGATTATTGGTAAGAAAGTTACTCTTGATATTGAATTTCCTTAAATTTAGGAGATTGGATATTCGTGGGGTGATCATTTTCTTACTTTTAAGAAATTCTTCGACTTCCTTTACTCCTTTTATATGATTCGTGATGCTACGGAGAGTTTGGAATGAAACCCTGCCTTCATTATATTGGACATAATGATACATATACTTGTCAACAATAGCAAAACTGTTTGCATAGAAATACAACTTAACTGATATTATGTAGTCTTCAACAATGTCAACGTGGGGAGTAATTGTGAAATTAGAAAAGAGACTTTTTCTTATAAGCATTTTCCATAACACGGTTGAGATATCATAGTTAATGCATAACACCATGTTTTCCGCACAAGATTGACTGTATTTCTCTTTATGTCGTGTCTGCTTATCAGACATGAAATCCTTAATGTAATAGCATCCGACCAAATCCATTTGTGAGCTTTGGGTGGCTGCCACCATTATCTCTGTCATATCAGGCTCAATCCAGTCATCACTGTCCACAAACTGCACGTATTCACCTTTAGCATTGGCTATACAATCAGCCCTTGACACTGCAATACCTTCGTTTTGGGGATGTCTAACAATGGTGTATTTTTCTTGTGGAATATTATTTTTCTTTAGTGTTGCGAGAAGAACATTGTAGCTATTGTCCGTCGAGCAGTCATCCACAAACACGTATTCCGTGTTTGGGTATGTCTGTGAAAATATGGATCTCAGGCAACTTTCAAGATATTTCTCCACGTTGTATATCGGAACCAAATAGGATACTAAAGGCATTGCATTCATTTGATAATATTTTTTAGGTACAATAATAATGTGACAAATTTGTGTGTTACTCTATCTATGCTGTAATTTGTGCGAAGCATGGGAGTTAGTGTCTGAGTTAGACATTCTGACTGTTTCATGTGACGATAGTCGTCTATGACACGCAGGGGGAGACATTCGGAGAGAACCATTTCCTTTTCCTCACGCATGGTCTGAGGATTTTGGGAACTTAGCCCTGAAGTGTCATACAGTGCAATATTTACGTTTATGTACTTGACGCTGCAATTATCGAAGATTATACTCTGGAGGAAAAACTTCCAGTCAGCGGCAATCTTAAGTGTCTCGTCAAACGGATGTTTTTGTTGCTGTGCCAACTTGACAAAGGTGCCTTGGTGGGGAATAGCGCCAGAGTAGAGATGATACATTGTGAGGTTTCCGTTGATTGGTGGCGGGGATATGATTGTGCGGGTGTCAGAGGCAAGTACGTTGCCAATGATAATGTCTTCGTCATGGATGTGAAGAGATACGTCAGACAGTACTTTGTTATCATGGAAAATGTCCCCCGAATTCATAAATATCAGATATTCACCGTGCGCATTCTTAACACCTTTGTTCATGGCATCGTATATGCCGCCGTCTTTTTCTGATACCCAATATGTGATTTTATCCTCGTATTCTTTTATTATTTCTACGCTGCTATCTGTAGAGCCACCATCGATGATAACATACTCATAATCATCATAAGTTTGACAGACTACGCTATCAATAGTACGGCGTAGTCCTTTGGCATTATTATAGTTTATAGTAATAACTGAATACCTCATAATCTTACATGTTTTATTTGTGATCGGTATGAAGGAACTCCTTGTTCGTGTGGTCGATGTGTCTTACGTTCTTTAACATCTTCCACGTCAGTTTGGGGAGTATGGTAAGGGTGCCGAAGATGGATTTTGAGTACATCTTATAGGGAATGGCAAACAGAAGCGACAGACATGTTACGAGGAACAGTGCCCACCATTTCAGACTCCACCACGGTGTGGCGACAGATGCAAGGAGCGACATGGCGAAGGTGCAGACAACAAGCATTGAGCGGGGAATGAGCATTTGCTGGATTGTCTTATCTATGAAATTGATGTTGCCTTTAACAAGCGCTTTGGGCAGATATGGAAGCATGGATAGGAGGCAGTTAAGCTGTGCCGACATCCAACGTTGGCGCTGCCGTTGGAAATTCTCCTCGTTGCTCACCTTCTCATCGAATACTGGTATATGTTCTGCGTATTTTATGAATATGTTTTGCTTTATGAGCAGGACTTCAAGCTCACGGTCTTCACCGGCAGTTGACAATGTGTTGACATTTGACTTGAACCAATTGTAGTCAAAACACATTCCAGAGCCTATTAGGGCTGACGATAGACCGACAATGTTGTGTGCCTTTCTAAATAATGTATTGTTTATTTCTTCGCTTGTTCCGTCAAGTATCGATACTGAACTATCAGAGTTCTTTGCACATCTATGACATTGAACTGCCTTGTAGCCGTGTTTTAGGAAAGAGTTAAGCCTTGACAGGAAATCGGGTTGTACAACGTTGTCAGCATCAAGAATAACGACATAGTCATAGGCTATGTCACATTCCTTAATGGCATGCTGTAACGCCTTTGCCTTTGAACTCTTGATAAAATTTGGCTTAAGAAGCGTTATTGGCAGCAAAGATAATGCTTCGTTGGTGCCATCCTCTTGGTGATCTGATATGACACAAACTCTGTATTTCTCGGCAGGATAATCCTGCTTTAGGAATGTTTTTATAGAATTAACGATTACTTTATCCTCATTATATGCAGGGAATAGTATAAGAAAAGAGGAATGGCTTGTAACGTTTGTTTCTGATGTTCTACTTTTATTTATATGGAATATGTATATTAATGCATAGAATGATACATACACCACCGAGCAAGCAGTGAATATCCATAGCGACAGGTCAATTGTATGTATAATTGTCCATAACATAGGCAATATTCGTATTATTTGTTTCTGTTAATAAACTTTTTCTTGCTTCGGAATAAAGTCGTTATTTGTATAATGGTCTTGAACATAATGAAAGGAGCCACGAAAAAGGCTCTCTCCCAACGCTTGTCAACCAAATAGTTAGGAGTGGCGATGGCAAAGATAAGGAGAATCCATGCAGCAATAATCCACCACTTTACTGCGAGTGTGAAATAGACGAATGGGAGCACAAGACTCATAATAACAATTATTCCCATCATGATGGTTCTTGGAACAAGCATCCATTGTAGGATTTTGTCGATAAGGTCGTACTGCTTGTTGAAAATGGCCGAAGGAAGGTATTTTATGTTCTTGATTATTGTATAGAACTGGGTTGTTGCCCAACGGCTTCTTTGACGGTTGAAATCCTTGCTATTGCGTGTCTTCTCGTCAAACACAAGAATATGGTCGAAATAGTCAACAAAGATATGCTGTCTTATCAGCAATGCCTCAAGTTCCTTGTCTTCCCACGCAGCCTTTACCTTTACGATATTGTCCTTAAACCAATTAAAGTCGAACGCCATTCCAGAGCCTGCTGTTGCAGAAGGCAATCCCACTGATATATGGCCAAGACGGAAGATAGAATTGTTTATTTCCTCAAATGTGGCATCGAGCATAGCCGAGGCTGTATCACGGTTTTTAGACAATCTGTGTACTTGAATTGCCTTTGTGCCGGCATATTCGTATGCAGAGTTGAGTTCTTCAAGGAATTCTGGCAGTACAATGTTGTCGGCATCAAGAATGACTACAATATCGTAAATCTTGAATTGGGGAAGGTTGTTTATTGCATATTGAAGTGACTTTGCTTTTGTACTGTATTTGAAGTTCGGGATAAGGAGAGTGATGGGATGCTGTGCCAAATGGAAATTGGTCAACTCTGTTTGGTGGTCAGAGATGACGACAACATCAAAAAGACGCTGAGGGTATGTCTGGGCGAGGATTGCCTTTGTCGTTTGTTCAATGACAGAATCGCTTTTGTATGCAGGGATGAGAACAATGAAACGGTTTAATCGCTTTGTCTTAGGAATTTCTGGCGTGCGAGCAAATTGTGAGCTGATGGCATAGACGGTCATATAAATGACTGTCAGTGCAATCACTACAAACAAGATTGTGTCCACTATTTGTAATATTGTCCAGAGTGTTGTCATAGTTTTAAGAAATCAATTAATCCTCTAATTGTTGCCTTCATTAAGTCTGTACGACCATGTATGGCATGTTTGAAAATGTCTTTTAATATGACAATGAAAATTAGATAGCAGTATGTGGCCAATAGAGTAGGGTATTTGATGTTTCGTCGGGCGAACAACAGTCTATTACGAGATAGATAATATGTCTTTAACGGGCTATCTACTCCCGTTGCCTGACTTTCCTTATGGTATATCGTGCAACGAGGCTCATACCATATTTCATATCCCCCTCTTTTCATCATCACCGACCAGTCCATCTCCTCGTAGTAGAGGAAATAACATTCAGGCATTAGCCCCACATGGTCAATTGCATCGCGCCGTACCAGCATGGCAGCTCCGTGTGCGTAGGGTGTCGGGTGTGGTTCGTCGTAGTTGCCATTGTCTCGCTCTCCGAATCCTATTGACTTGTTTCTCAATGTTATCTTGGAAAGGGGAGTAAAGCCTGCGTACTGAATGTTACGCTCTCCATGATAGAATCGGATTTTGGGACATACGATTGCCGTGTTTGGAGAAGACTCAATCCTTTCAACTAACCATTTCAGCTCTGTGGGTGAGAAAAGAGCATCGTTGTTGATGAAAAAGATATAACGTCCTCTCGCTTGCTTTATTCCAAGGTTGTTTCCGCCTGCAAATCCAAGATTAGTATGGCTTTGCAACACTTTAACGCCAGGGTATCTGGAAGAAATCTTATCTGCCTCATTGTCTTTAGAAGCATTATCAACCACAATCACTTCCATAGAGTCGTCTAATGGAGTGATAGAGTCAAGCAATGCGCATGTGTCTTTAAGCCCATTGTAATTGACCGTGATGATAGTTATGCTACACTCTTGATGCACGTTTCTTCTCAAGTCTTAATCGTTTACGCTCTTCTTGTTTTGCAAGTTCTTTAGCTTCCCAAATGTTCCATTCATCCTCAATTTTGGGTAGAATATATACAATAGATAGTCCACCATAGAATAATATGATGTTGGGGAACTGCATAAGAACTTGATTTGCATAGCCTCCAAGGTGAAGTGAGATGAAGGCACATGTAAATGCAGCCCCTATACCTCTTGCGGTCGGACTCTTCAATCGGAAGAAAACAATCCAACAAGCACCCAAGAACATCATGAGCGTACTAATGATGAATACAGTAATACCGATAATACCTGTTCTTACCCAGATGTAAACATATTCGGAATCAGGTGGTATATACATCATTATTTTCAATTTGTGATATGGAGCTACATCTGCAGCCTCAACTCCAATGCCAACACCCCAAGGGGCGTCTTTCATATATTTTGCCAATGCCTCCTTATTAATATCACGTACACCTTTAGAAGCGTCATTGGGGTCAAATGCAGTACGCATTCGTCTTATCATATTGTTACCTTCTCCAATTTTTGTAAAGGCAAGTATGAACACAAAAAGAGCGAATACGATTGTGACAGGAATGGCGATTTTGAATGATTTCGATAGAAATATATACACAGATATGCCAGCAATAAAACAAAATATAGCGGTGCGGGTTCCTGATGCAAACATCGCCCATAAACAGCCGATAGCCGTAATCGCAAACAATATCCTATATATTTTGATTTTAGTTGAGATTGTCAAGATACAAAAGACAACTGATGTAGATGCCATGTTTATTCCAAAATTGGCTGCATCAGAAAAAACAGAGAAATACCTCATTATACCATTTACAAAATGGGTTCTTCTTGCGGTAATTAAGAAACGGTTCTCGTAATCATTGAATCCAATGTTCTTTTGCTTCCATGTCCAATAAACAGCAAAAAGTGACAGGGCTGCGAATAAAATAAGAAATTTGTTAATTTTGGTAGGATTGGAAATATAAAGGCAAAATATGATGAAAGCGTATAGCAATTGAAATGCCATAAGACGAATGCCTGTAAACCAAATCATGAAGTTCATGCCCAATCCGCAAATGTCGTTGAAAAATTCAATACAACAAAATCCGACCCAAATAAGCAATGCAATCAACATTACATTTCCCATATATTCGAGTTTGAATTCCTTGCTGTCGATAAATGCCACAGCAATAAGAAGTATCTCGATAAGTTCTGTATGGAGAGAGGTCGGCAGGAAAAGTATGTCACATCTTTGGGCATACATCAAAAAATAGTTCACAATCATCAGAGTATAAAATAGAAACATTTTATACTTGAATGCCAGTATGGTGAATATTCCCAAAACAGGAAGTAAACACACAGCAGCAAATGCCGTTATGCCTGCTGTGCAAAGATTGTAGATGGCAATAGCGAAAAGGAGAAAGAGTACAAAGGCTCTTCCTCCACTTTCCTTAGTATATGTTCTTCTTATATTGTCTTTCCCTGTCATTAGCTCGCGTGGGTATTTTCGGTTGCAGTAAGACCAAGTTGTGAAATTCGATAAACGAAATTGCTGAAGCGAGTGTAAGGTGGCAATTGTCCAACAAACTCCTCTACGGCATAACGGCTTGTTTCCGTTAGATACATATAGAGCGAGTTCTGGTCTTCAAGTTGCGATTGCACTTCCTTGAGTGCCTTCTGGTCAATGTCCTTCCATGTGCGATTTGCTCTTGTTACCATAAGGTTTACAGTACCCATGTTCAATAGAGAAGATGGGATAGAGTGGTCGTTGAGGTTTGGATATTCAATGATTGCTATTTCCTCGGGAAGAATGTCTGGACACAGATCCTTGATGCTTGTTGACATGATGAACTTGCTGTCGTCTGCCAAGAAATCCTCATCGTAAGTAAGACGACGTACTTGAAGTCCTATTGATATCCAATAGTTCTCAAGCTCTTGAGCAAGATAACTCTTGCCGTTTGCCGAATCGGTAGATATAAGGTTAAGCACATTCTGCTGACCTGTCTTGAAATGTGGCAACAGAGCCTTGCTAAGCTGACGGAGCGACATGTCGGCAATGGTCTTGTTGTATCGACGATAGCGCAAACTGCTTTCCTTTGGATAGCATCCCAATACTGGTATCTTCGTGATTCTCTCTGAACGCATACGATCTCGTAGAGTACGGTCAAGAAGTTCAATGAGGAAGAAATAGATGGCTGTCATGAAGAATGTCAGCATATAGGCACCCAACAATATCATTAGTCGGTTTGTTGGAAGTGCGTTAAGTGGGAACAATGGAGGATTAAGCACTCGGAGTGTTGCTGTTGTCATCTGCAGGTTACGCTGACGGAGACGTGCTGCATTGAGTGCCTTCAACATTTCCATATAGTTGCTTTCAACAAAGCTGATGTGTCTGTCTTTGCGTCCAAGTGTTGCACCTATAGGTGAGAAGAATAGGAACTGCCTATCGATATTCTTTCTCATGATGTCCTGTGCAGACAGACGTGCCTTAGTTTCCTCGAAAAGAAGAACTTGTTCAAGCCATTTGTTTAGCATTGTATTAGCCCTTACACCCTGATCTGTGCTTGTGGCATCGGCTTGCAGAGTGCGAGTCAGGTTCTTGACGTCATCTGTCGTTTTCTGCAATTCTTTCTGGGCATCGGCAAGCTCTTGCTGTGCCTCGGCATTGTTACCGCCACCTTCGCTTGACATTAGGCGAAGGTTTGAAATGCGCGACTGAATTCTCGATATGTTCTTAATCTTGTCGGTGAATTCCTTGTTGTTCGTAATTTTTTTTGTTCTATCGCCAAGCTGACGCTCTAAATAGTCCATAAGTGACTTGGTGACGGTGTAGTTCATGAGGAGGTCGTTGTCTGATACCTGTTGGGCTCCCTCAAGTCCTGCCATTACCTTTGTTTGCTCACCATAGTTGATGATTCTGTTTTTTATGTTATAGTTTATCAAGTCGTCCTCAGCATCACATAACAATCTGTATAGCCTTGCAACCTCACGTTCAAAATACTTTATGACGTTGTTTGTCTCACCATATCTGATTTGCTGATATTGGCGTGCAAATACGTCGTTGAGAATGTCGAGTGTGTTGTATGCGATGCCTGCATCATTGGCAGAATAGCCGATGTTGATAATATCACTCTTTTGGAATCTCGTTACCTTAAGACGTGATGTAATGTTGTTTAAGCCAAAATAAGGATGATAGTTAGTGAGACTAAAAATGAAATTGTCTCTTGACGGCTTTTCGTATGCCTTAAGATTGGTGTATGTTGCATTCTCACTATTTCTATTGATGAGAGCCTTCACCTCTGCAGGAACACTGGCGTTGAGTGCACGGAAATGTTCGGCTGAGATATAGTTGTTGTCTTTCTTTTCATTACCGTACATCATACAACGTGCAAATAAACGCAGCGACACCTCGTGAATGGTATTGTCGGTCGTAATAATCAACATAAGGTTGTTGATATTCGTTTCTGCATTACCACCTGCCGTTCCTGTGCCACCCTCTATGTTGTAGCCAGTAATCATACCAGTATATATTGTAGTATTGGTGTCATACTGGCGCTCAAGATTACGTGTCATGAACCATGCTACTACGAGTGCTATCAATGGTAGCACTGCGAGATACCAGCGAATTCGATATAAAAATCTTACTATATATCTAAAGATGTCCATCTTGTTGAATATTAAATGGTTAATGAATCTTGTTTATTTTTTTGAGGACTTTTCTTTTGCTTCTTTCTCTGCTGCTTTCTTCTCCTGTTTTTCAGCTTTCTTATCAGCCTTGTCAAGTTTCTCTCTCTGCTTTTTGTCTTCGTTGAGCTCTTTCTTAAGTTGCTTCTGGAATTCCTTGTGCTCTTGTTCTATTTCTTTCTGACTCTTCTCCACCTTTTCATCGAGGGAAATATCTGTGAGGGTATTTGTGATGATAGGCGTATGGGTAAGAATCTCGAGGGTCATAATGTCAGTGGTAATCTGAGTCTGAAGAGATTGGTAGGTGGAAACGGCTGTGTTTTCATATTCCTTTGTCTTGGCGAAAGCTTCTATGGACATTTCACCATCCTGGAATTGTTCCTGATTGAGTGCACCAGCACCCTGATAAATGGCAGCGTGCTCACTGGCTGTCTTCAGTGTGATGAGAGCGTTGGTAATCTTGATGTAAAGTGATGCAATCTGCAACTTCAGTTGGTCGAATGCTGCATCTTTTTCAATTTGTGCTTTGTCAACCTCAAGGCGCTTGCGCTTAACGGCTGCTTTCAAGTCGAGAATGTCCTCAATAGGAATAGCGAGGTTGACACCAATGTTCCAATAACTCTGCTCGGTTCCCTGGAACTGGTAAAGGGTAGGACTATACGTTGACGAGTTGTTTCCCCACATATCTGCCTTGCCATAACTGTAGCTTGCATGTCCCGTAACGTATGAGAAAATATGCCTTTTCTGTTTTGCTACTTCTGCCTCTGCAATCTGTTGTTGCTTTGCCAAAATCAAAATGTTAGGGTTCGACTTGGCATTCTCAAGCAGAATGGCCAATGGAGGGAGATGAAAGTCAACAAAGTTAAGTTGACTGTTCTCGCTCGAGTCGAAGAATCCTGCACTGATACCACTCTTATTGAATTGAGCGGATGCCGGATTCGCTAATGTGATCAATGATAATGCAATCAATGCTTTTCTAATTCTATTCATTGCCATAAATGATTTTTTTCGGTTAAACGAATTTAGTTGTTTTAAACATTCTCTTTTTGAATAAACGCAGTTAATGTGCGAATTATTATCTTCATGTCAAGAGAAAAATTGTAGGTTTGACCATAAACAATGTCGAGTTGTTTGCGTTCCTCTGCCGACATGTTGCCACCTTTGCCTCTTTCCTCTACCTGCCACAGTCCCGTAAGACCTGCCGGCGCCATAAACCTGTCAATGCAATCGTCGGCGGTAAGACGTTCAGCCTCATAGAGTGGGAGAGGACGATTGCCAACAATGGACATGTCGCCTCGTAGTATGTTTATTAGCTGTGGCAACTCGTCGATGCTGTACTTTCGTATGAAAGCACCTACTTTAGTCACCCTCGGGTCATTTTCAATCTTTACGAATGCGTTTTGTATTTCCTCGTTTTTCTTCTTGTTGAAATCTCCTTCGGAAACGACGAAATCGTCACCTACCAACATAACTTCGTCATCACTGATAAGCATCTCTGCACCCATGTCGTCATCAATCATCTCAGGTACATCGCCAATGGAGGTCGTGGGACAAGCTGGCTCTTCATGATTGGCATACTGGTTCTGTGACTTGCTTAAGTCCTTCAGTTGCTTGTCGGCATCAACATACATGCTTCTGAATTTCAGGAAGTCGAAAATGGTATAATTGGTACCTACTCTCTTCGATTTGAATAGAATAGGCCCTTTGCTTTCCATCTTTATGGCAATGGCTGTAATAATGAAAACAGGAGATAAGATTACTATGCCTAAGGCTGAGAAAACGATGTCGAACATACGTTTCCAGAATGGTATCTTGAATCTGAGTATCTTAAACTTTGGAGTGACAGTTTCAAACAGGATACCCTCGCGATCGGTTATGAACTGAATTTTCTTGTTCAGCTCCGTAACAGTAGCATTCTTGTTTATGGTGTCATTAATACCACATTTCTGATATATCCGCCTGTCTTCGGCAGTCAATATGTCAGTCAGCAGAATGATGTAGATGTTTGGACACCTTTTTTTTAGATAGGTGATGGCTGTAATATCGCTATTCTGGTCGGTACGTTCGAAAAACAGGATAAAATGCTCATTGCGAAGCTTTGGTGCACAAAGCTTCGCTGCATCCTTATATGCAGTTGTCATTCGAACTAACTGACCAGGAACGTATTTCAAACGCTCACGGGAGCTTTGGTTTTCACCAAGGTAAACTACACCTATCATATATATAAGTGATTAGTTGGGAAGAATCTTTTTCACTCTAATCTTCAATTCCATCGGATTGAACGGCTTGACGATATAGTCAACCGCACCTATTTCCAACAGACGGATGCGCTCGTTGGTACTATCCTCACTGCTGAGCATGATGACTGGAATGTGGCGAAATAGTTCGTTCTGCTTTATCCATTCAAGAAAATCGTCACCACGCATGCCAGGCATTCGTATGTCAGAGATGATTAAGTCTGGTGTGTTGCCTGACTGTAACCATTTTACACCTTGTAATCCATCAGGCAACCACTGTACCTCGTAGTCGCTCATCAGATAGATGGAGAGTACCTTTGCAATAGTCTCCTTGTCGTCGAGTATAAGAATCTTTTTCTTCATAAAAAAGCGTTATATGTCTGAAGGTAAAAACATAATTGTTTAATGAACATTTCGTACTGTTATGGCACAATTTGTCCATTATCACGTGCAAAGGTAAAAAATATTTTGAAATAATGGCAATTTATGACAAAAAAAAATGCATTTTTTAGAAAAAAAAATCTTTTTGGCCTTTTTTAGGGGGGATTTTCTATACGAAAGCGTATTATTATTGTTAAATTTCAATTGTATGGCAAATAGATATTTATTAGGATTTGACGTTGGCAGTAGCTCGGTAAAAGCTTCACTTGTCAATGCTGATACAGGAAAGTGCGTAGCTTCCGCATTCTATCCTGAAAGAGAGGCACCAATCACTGCAGTAAGAACTGGATGGGCTGAGCAGGATCCACAAATGTGGTGGGAGAATGCCAAACTTAGTTTAAAGAAAATAATGGCAGACTCCAGTGCCAAGGCTGAGGAGATAAAAGCCATTGGTATATCTTACCAAATGCACGGATTGGTTTGTGTGGATAAGAACCTTAATGCTTTAAGGCCTTCTATTATCTGGTGTGATTCAAGAGCCGTAACTTATGGTGACAAGGCATTCCATGCAATAGGCCAGGAAAAGTGTCTCAAGCATTTACTCAATTCTCCAGGTAACTTCACGGCTGCAAAATTGGCATGGGTTAAGGAGAACGAGCCTGAGACATTCAGTAATATATATAAGGTGATGTTGCCTGGCGACTATATTGCCATGAGGCTTTCAGGCGTTGCCAACACCACAGTTAGCGGATTAAGTGAGGGCATGTTTTGGGATTTCAAGGAAGGTAAGGTTGCCGATTTTCTTATGGACTACTATGGATTTGACAACTCTCTTCTTTCTGACATTGTTCCTACATTCAGCGTGCAGGGAGAGGTGTCGGCAGAAGCAGCTGCTGAGACAGGATTGCTAAAGGGGACACCGATAACTTATAGAGCTGGTGACCAACCAAACAATGCCGTAAGCCTAAATGTGTTCAATCCTGGCGAGATTGCTTCGACAGCAGGTACTTCAGGAGTGGTTTATGGAGTGCTTGGTGACATTAATTACGACAAGAAGAGTAGGGTTAACACATTCGCTCATGTCAACCACTCTTCCGATGTTACAAGGCTTGGTGTATTGCTTTGCATCAATGGTACAGGTATCCTTAACGCATGGGTGAGAAGAAACATTCTCTCTTCTGGAATTGGTTATGCAGAGATGAATGAACTGGCATCCAATATAGCTATTGGCAGTGAGGGTGTTAGCGTAATACCATTTGGAAATGGAGCTGAGAGAGTGCTTGAGAATAAAGAAATTGGTTGTTCTATTTCTGGCTTGAGCTTCAATAAACACACCAATGCACATATTGTAAGAGCTGCTCAGGAAGGTATCGTATTCAGTTTCTGCTATGGTATGGAAATAATGCAGCAGATGGGCATGAACATAAAGAAGATACATGCAGGAAAGGCCAACATGTTCTTAAGCGACATATTTAGGCAAACCCTGGCAGGTGTCAGCGGTGCTACTATCGAATTGTATGATACTGACGGTAGCGTTGGTGCTGCAAAAGGCGCTGGTATTGGTGCTGGTATCTATAAAGATAATAACGAGGCTTTCGCTACACTCGACAAGCTGATGGTCATAGAACCTGATGAGATACATCGCTCAGAATATCTCAACGCTTACGCTGAGTGGAAGAGTCAACTTAATAAGTTGATTTAATCAGACCGTGAAATAAGAGGAAAGCCGGGACAATATATCATGTTCCGGCTTTCCTCTTTATGTTTAATCATAAGTTTTTATTCGAGACTTCCCTTGTACCAATCGAACAGTTTTCTCACTCCTTCTTCAATCTCAACCTTGTGGCTCCAACCCAAAGAATGGAGTTTCTCCACATTTATGAGTTTGCGTGGTGTTCCATCAGGTTTCGTTGAGTCAAATTCCACTATACCATCAAACCCAACGACATCGACAATCAATTCAGACAGGCTGCGAATGGTAAGTTCCTTGCCTGTTCCAACGTTGATGTGACAGTTCCTGATTTCGCCTAATGACGGTATGGCACCACCTCGTCCTATGCTGTTGTCTCTGTTTACCTCGCCAGAAGTAGAAGCACCATAGAATACGGAAGAATACTTCTCTATACCTATGATGTCCTTAAAATCAACGTTGAGAAGCACATGCACACTGGCGTCAGCCATATCCTCGCTCCACAGGAATTCCCTTAGAGGAGTGCCAGTTCCCCACAAAACCACTCTGTTAGGTTCGATGCCATATTTCGACAATATGGATAATATCTCTTCCTCTGTATTGCTGCCGTTGATGCCTTCTACAGGACGCTTGTTGAGATCGATGCGTATTTTGTCCCATCTTCCTTCATGTATTAGTTTTGATAGATAGATCTTGCGCATCATGGCTGGCATGACATGACTGTTTTCAAGATGGAAATTGTCGTTAGGGCCATAAAGGTTTGTTGGCATAACGGCAATATAGTTCGTTCCATATTGTAGATTATAACTCTCGCACATCTTCAGGCCTGCGATTTTGGCAATGGCATATTCCTCGTTGGAATACTCAAGTGGTGAGGTAAGGAGGGCCTCCTCCTTCATTGGTTGCGGAGCATTCTTTGGATAAATGCAAGTTGAGCCAAGGAAAAGCAGTTTCTTGACTCCGTGCGAATAAGCGTTGCCAATAACATTGCATTGCATCAGCATGTTCTGCATGATGAAGTCAGCTCTGTAGAGAGAATTAGCCATTATTCCTCCAACAAAAGCGGCTGCAAGAACTACGGCATCGGGACGCTCGGCATCAAAGAATTCCTTAACTGCCTTTTGGTCAGTAAGGTCAAGTTCTTTGTGTGTCCTTCCTATCAAGTTGTTGTAACCGCGTCCTTTAAGGTTTTTCCAAATGGCGGAACCAACCAATCCTTGGTGTCCCGCCACGTAAATCTTAGAGTTTTTATCCAATGTCATAACTATTCTTCCATTTGAGCCTTCACGAAGAGTTTCTTGACAAATTTCATATCGTGCTCAACCATTATCTTGACGAGCTTCTCGAATGATGTCTTCGTGGGATTCCATCCAAGCATTTCCTTGGCTTTTGCTGGATTGCCCAACAATTGGTCAACCTCGGCAGGACGGAAATATTTAGGATCAACTTCCACGAGTGACTTGCCAGTTGCCTTGTCATAGCCTTTTTCGTCAATGCCTTCGCCTTTCCATTCCAACTCAATTCCCACGTTCTTAAATGCCAATGTAGCAAACTCCCTAACGGTGTGGTATTCTCCAGTTGCTATGACAAAGTCGTCTGGTTTGGGCTGTTGAAGAATAAGCCACATACACTCTACATAGTCTTTGGCATAACCCCAGTCGCGGAGCGAATTCAAGTTACCGAGATATAGCTTGTCTTGGTAACCTTGTGCAATTCTTGCGGCTGCAAGTGTTATCTTTCTGGTTACGAAATTCTCTCCTCGTCTCTCGCTTTCGTGATTGAACAAAATACCATTGCAGCAATACATATTGTAGGATTCTCGGTAGTTTTTCATTATCCAAAAGCCATACAGCTTTGCTACAGCATAAGGAGAGCGTGGATAAAATGGCGTTTTCTCGCTCTGTGGTACTTCCTGCACCTTTCCATATAGCTCAGATGTAGATGCTTGATAGATGCGGCAGGTCTTCTCAAGGCCACAAATGCGTACTGCTTCAAGAAGGCGAAGCGTGCCGACTGCATCGGTATCGGCAGTATATTCAGGTACGTCAAAAGACACTTTTACATGACTTTGTGCCGCAAGGTTGTAAATCTCGTCTGGTTTAGTCTCTCCAATAATTCTAATCAGTGATGATGAGTCGGTCATGTCAGCCCAATGCAGGTTTACCAATCGTGACTTTTTCATGTCTCTTACCCATTCATCAAGATATAGGTGTTCAATACGTCCAGTATTGAATGATGAAGAGCGACGTAGGAGTCCATGTACGTCATAACCTTTTTCAATGAGGAATTCTGCCAGATATGAACCGTCCTGGCCTGTTATTCCTGTGATAAGAGCAACTTTTTTTTTCATATTGTTTTCCTATTGTTCAATGAATTGTTTTATTCTTTGTTCTTCCGACAACTTACATATCAGCAGGGTATCATTATTCTCTGCTACAATATATCCATCGAGGCCTTGAATGACAACTTTCTTTTCTTGAAGTGTGTGAATCATACAGTTTGTTGACTCATATAATTGTATGTCATTTCCTATGCATCCGTTGCCATAGAGGTCTTTCTTTGTCTGGGTCAATAGCGAACCCCATGTGCCGAGATCGCTCCAGCCGAAATCTGATGGACATACGAAAATTTCCTCTGCCTTTTCCATGATGGCATAGTCGATGGAGATGTTCTCGCACGTAGGAAATATCTTGTTTATGGTCTCCTGTTCCTTTGATGTTCCATATATGGGTAGTATGGATTCAAAAATCTTTGACATGGAAGGATGATAGACTCTGAAAGCGTTTACGATAGTACTAACGTTCCAAAGGAATATTCCCGAGTTCCAAAAGAAATTGTTTTTCTTTATGTATTGCTGGGCTGTTGCCAGGTCGGGCTTTTCCCTGAAAGAGTCAACTCTGAATATCTCCTTGTTCCTTAGCGAACTGGAGCTTAAATCTGCCTGTATGTAGCCATAGCCTGTCTCTGGACGCGTGGGCTTTAGACCCAAAGTGACTATTGCGTCAGTCTCTCCCGTGAATCGCAGACATTCCTTTATTATCCTCTGGAATTCAATGGTGTTTGTTACCACATGGTCACTTGGAGATACTACCATATTAGCTTTTGGGTCAATGGCTTTTATCCTCCAACTAACGTATGCAATGCACGGAGCGGTATTTCTCCGGCATGGCTCACAAAGGATGTGATCCGCAGGAATGTCTGGGAGTTGACGTTTTACGATATCGACATACTTCACGTTGGTGACAATCCACGTGTTGTCTGGTTCACATATTCCATCAAAACGCTCTCTTGTCATCTGAAGCAGCGACTTGCCTGTGCCGAGCACATCGATGAATTGCTTTGGCATTTCATCTGTACTCATCGGCCAGAATCTGCTTCCTACACCTCCGGCCATAATCACCAAATGATTTTTTCTCAGTGCCATACTCTGTTATTTTTTTATGTTTGGCAAAATTACACAAAAATAAATAATAATCCAAATTATTATGACCTAATTTGATTTTTTGTGGCTTTTTTGTCTCTTTATCAGTGCTTTTATGGTGAAAAAAGCAGCAACGAGGAGAACAATGGCAATAATTACAATCTTGATGTACTCTGAATATTCATCGATTTTTGCATTCAATTGACTTTCAGGAACTATGGAATGTAAATACCAACCAAGTGCAGCAAGTATTGTGTTCCATACGCCTGCACCAATGGTGGTGTAGAGAATGAATTTCCAGAAGTTCATCTTGGCGAGACCTGCTGGAACGGATATAAGCTGTCTGATTACAGGCAATAGACGCCCTGTAAGTGTAGCTACGACACCATGCTCGTCGAAATATCTCTCGCTTCTCATTATCTTTTCGTCGTTCAACAGGCAGAGCTTGCCCCATCTGCTTCTGACAAACTTATATACCAGTGGACGGCCAAGGTAATATGCAAACGCATAGTTTATGGTGGCTCCCAAATCTGCTCCAATGGTAGCAAACAGCACTACGAGAAATACGTTCTGATATCCGGCTGCAGCATGGTAAGCGGCAGGTGCCACTACCACTTCTGAGGGAAATGGTATTACAGTACTCTCTATAAGCATTAACAACAATATGGTGCCATAGTTGAGATTGTCTAAAAGACTTGTCGTGAAGTTCATCTATTTCCTTTCGTTTCTAATGTTTTTTAAATAATAGTCATAATATTCCGAGGCTCTCATGTCAACGGGAAAAATATGGTGGAGCGCCAGTTCTGCCTCTTCGGGATTTATTTCCGTTGCTATCTTGAGATATTTCAGGAACTCTTCTTCCTTGTCGAGGTCATAACAAAAAAGGGCATAATATGAATATCCGAATATCGTAGAACTGTCGTTCAATGGGTAGTAGTCGTGCATAAGTTTATATGCCATCTCCTCAAAATGGTTCTCATACAGTACCACACTGGCTTTCAGAACAAATACTGGTGAGAAGCCTGACTCTTCCAGAAGTGAAGACAATGATTTCATGCCGAGAGCATACATGTGTTTTTCCATGAAGGCGTATGCTTTAAGAAGCTGAACCTGTAGCTTTTCAGAATCATCGGTTTGTGCCTCAAGTTTGTTTATGTACATTAAAGCACTATCAAAGTCGTTGATGTGACTGTATGCCAATGCGAGATTCTCATAAATGCTCAGGAGCATATCAGGGCTGTTTATTGCCAAGTCCTCTGCAATCTTATAGTATTTGATTGCCATCAAGTTGTCCGACATATTCATGTAGCAATAGCCTAATTGAATATAGGAGTTGATGTCTTTCGGATAAATATCTGAATATTTTAGATAATATTTAACCGCTTCATCATACATGAATTTCTTGCAAAGTGCCTGAGCCTTGCACAATAGTCCGGAAGGATTGTCGGGAGTGACTGCGAGGGAATAATCACTGCTTGTCAATGCTTCATTTACTTTGTCGTTCATGAGCTGTCCGCACGACAACAAGTTCCAGTATTTGTGCTCAAAGGGATTCCTATCAATAAGGTTGTTTAGTATTTTTTCAACCTTTTCAATTTCTCCCAAAGAACTGAGGGTCTTGAGCTTCAGTTCAATATAGTCATCCGTTGACTTGTCCTCTACCTTCCTTATCCATTTGTTTGCAAGCTCGAAATATGCGTAGTCGAAGAATATGTTTGCAGCGTCGAGAATGCAATTGTCCAGTTCTTCCTCGTCAGCAATCTCCATCACTTCCTCAAAAAGTCTGTCTGCCTCGTCGGGATTATTTCTTGCTAATGAAATTTCAGCCTTGATGTATCGGTAGTCGATGTCCTTGTCTGACACACATTCAGCCAGTTGATCGGCTCTGTCCAGTTCATTATTGTCTATATACCTTCTAACCTTAAACGTAATTGGACCTGACGCACCAGGAAAGAGCGATAGGGCGTAGTCTGCCGTCCTGTCTGCCTCTTTGTCCATGTGCATCAGATTGTAATAGTCGATTATATCCGTAAGGTCGTCGGCATCCATGAATATAGGAAGGCCCGACCTGACAGATTCCTCGTAGGCTTTCAGATTCTCTCTGAATTCATCGCTTTGAAAAAAATCCTCGTCTATAAGCATTT
Organism: Prevotella sp.; assembly: GCA_051878735.1. Classification (GTDB taxonomy): domain Bacteria; phylum Bacteroidota; class Bacteroidia; order Bacteroidales; family Bacteroidaceae; genus Prevotella. The sequence continues at coordinate 21,576 of JBJEKR010000191.1, forward strand.
ACTTGTTTATCTTTGCCCAAGTGTCTTTAAGTCCAACGGTACGGTTGAATACGAGTCGTTCAGATGTGCTATCCAAGTCAAGAGTAAAATATCCTATTCTCTGGAACTGTAGGAAGTCACCTGGCTTCTTTTCCTTCAAATATTCTTCTACATAGCAGTTGTCAAGAACTGTCAATGAATTAGGATTCAGCAAGTCACGGAAATCGCGCTCGTCAGCAGATGGGTTCTCTACGTTGAATAGACGATCGTAGAGTCGTACTTCTGCCTTTACACAATGGTTGACACTAAGCCAATGCAACGTGCCTTTTACCTTTCTGTTGGCTCCTTCCATGCCGCTCTTGCTCAGAGGGTCGTATTCTGCATATATCTCTGTGACATTTCCTTCCTCGTCCTTTTGGAAGCCTGTGCATTTGATGATATAGGCATTCTTCAGGCGTACCTCCTTGCCTGGCGAGAGTCTGAAAAACTTCTTTGGAGCGTCTTCCATAAAGTCGTCGCGTTCAATCCACAATTCACGACTGAATGTGATTGTGTGTGTGCCATCAGCCTCATTCTCTGGATTGTTGATTGCCACTAATTCCTCTGTCTGACCCTCTGGATAGTTTGTCAGTATGAGTTTCACGGGATTTAATACAGCCGACACGCGGCAGGCTTTCTTGTTCAGGTCGTCACGAACGGCAGCCTCAAGCAGTGCATAGTCGTTAAGGGCATCAAATTTCGTGTAACCAATGGAGTCGATGAAATTGCGAATGCTCTGTGACGAATAGCCACGACGACGCATACCACAAACCGTAGGCATTCGTGGGTCGTCCCAACCTCTAACGAGTTTTTCGTCAACAAGTGTATGTAGCTTGCGCTTGCTCATAACCGTGTAGGTCAGGTTTAGGCGGTTGAATTCAATCTGTCGTGGACGATTGTCTGCCATGTCGTCTGTTTCGCCCCTCATTTCCTTCAGCAGGTCAATTAGCTTGTCGTAAAGCGGACGATGTGGAACGAACTCAAGTGTACAGATGGAGTGGGTGACACCCTCGAAGAAGTCGCTCTGACCGTGTGCGAAGTCGTACATGGGGTATGCATGCCATTTCGTTCCAGTACGATGGTGCGGAGTGTGGATTATTCTGTATATCACAGGGTCGCGGAAATGCATGTTCGGATTTGCCATGTCAAGCTTTGCCCTCAACACCATAGAGCCTTCCACGGCCTCAGGAGTGTTCATCTGCTCAAACAGCTTAAGGCTTTCCTCTACGGGACGGTCTCGGTATGGACTCGAAACGCCGGGAGTTGTTGGCGTGCCCTTCTGTTGTGCAATTTGTTCCGATGTCTGCTCGTCAATATATGCAAGTCCGTTCTTAATCATCCATATTGCAAAGTCCCACAGTTGCTGGAAATAGTCCGATGCGTAATAGACATTTCCCCACTTGAATCCGAGCCACTGTATGTCGTTGAGAATGGAGTCAACATATTCAGTGTCTTCCTTTGATGGGTTGGTATCGTCAAATCTAAGGTTGCAAACGCCGTTATAGCGTTCTGCCACTCCAAAGTCCATACAGATGGCCTTTGCATGGCCAATATGTATGTAACCATTTGGCTCTGGTGGGAAACGTGTCTGAATTTTCCCGCTGTTCTTACCCTTGGCCAAGTCGCCCTCTACAATCTGTTCTACGAAACTGAGGCTTTTCCTCTCCTCATTCTCTATTGGTTTCTTTTCTTCCATTGTGCTATTGTTATACTGTTTTTAATGTTCATATATAAATAAGGTGGTGCGACATGTTACTTAACGTATTCATCAATGCCTGCCGCCTTGTACCATTGCATGTACTTTATTTGCTCATTTGGCTTATAAACTACCATTCTGTCATACTGTTCCATTGGGAAAAACATGCTCATGCCTCCGTAGTAAGTGTCGGTGACGGTGAAGTCATCGTCCCATGAGCATATATACGATGTTAGCCATCTGTTGCTTGGTTTCCTGTATATAACTGCAGCGTCGAAAGCCATTTTCCATTCGTTGTATGCCTCGGCATTTACGTTCTTTAGGAAGATGTCTTGCATGTCGTACATGATTTTTATACCGCTGTATTTGAAATAATATATAGCCTGAGTCGTGTTGACGGGGTAGGGTAATAATCCTTGCATTATGACCTTCTTGGTTGCCGTGGCAAGATTTTCCATTTCCGATGTCTTTATTACAGATGTTGGGACATTATAATAAATGCCGTTATCCTGTAAGGTGTTATCGGCAATAAGTTCTGCAACCTTCATGTAGGAGTCGCTTGACGAATCGAACATAAGTGGCACTACTTCTTTGTATGGAATTCCCTTGTCTGGGGTTTCTGAAGGTGCACCAATGATGTAATTGGTGCAATTGCGTAGCTCGTATGCAACCTCAGCGCATTGCAGAAGGCAGCAGTCGCCTATGATAAAGTCAAACTTCGAGGGCAGCGACTCAAACACTTTTGCCATTGTTGGATAGTTGATCCATGTCGTGTTCAATGAATTGGTTCCCGTATCGTCGTAGCCATAACCTTTTGTCTTGGCGTATGACAGAGTGTCTCTCTCTATGAGCCAGCCAGTTGAGTGCCCCCAGAGTAGAATACCGTAGCTTTTCGACTTGTATTTGTTCATTACGTCGTTCAGCAATATTCTCATTCTCTCAGGATCGGTAGTATAGAACTCTTCTTCGAAATCCAGCTGCTCCTCAACCTGTCCGTTCTTGATCACTATTTGCGTTGGTTTAATATCATTGTTGTCAGCGATAAGCACTATGCGATTCTTCTCTCCAATATTTGTTGAACCGACTACCAAATCTGTCATGTTTGCCTCAACATCCCATGATAGGTTGTTGTCTCCCGTCACATATACAATGACAGTTCTGTCCAGAAGATTTTCTTCTGGGTTTTCATGGTCGTCTTTACAACTTGAAAACAACAATAATCCGCATATTACGGTTAATAAATATTTCATATTCCAATTTTTTGTGCAAAGATACAATTTTTTTATTATTAGTTTGTATCTTTGCACCTAAATTTGATTTTAAAGATGAAAAAACTTATTATATTTGCCTTTTTGGCCCTCTCTCTTGGTGTAAAAGCCCAAAATAACGTCTATGAACAATGCGAAGACACATGTACTCATGTACATGGCATTGACCTCAGCCATTATCAAGGTGAGGTGTTCTGGGAAACAGTTGGCGACAACACTAAAATGGCATACGTGTACTTAAAGGCCACCGAAGGCGGAGACCGTATTGACGAGATGTATGAAAACAACATATTACTAGCCCATCGTCATGGGCTGAAGGTCGGTAGTTACCATTTCTATCGACCGAAGACTGAGCAGCAGAAGCAACTTGAGAACTTTATGACGCAATGTAAGCCTGGCGAACAGGATCTCATACCGATGATAGATATTGAGACCAAGGGCGGATTGTCAACAGAGGAGTTCTGTGACTCTCTAACCAAGTTTCTCCTACTTGTCGAAGAGGCATACAAACAGAAGCCCTTGCTCTATACTTTCACCAATTTCTACAACAAGTGGCTTGCAGGAAAGGTTGATGCCTATCAGCTGATGATTGCCCAATATAACGATAAGGAACCTATATTGGTGGACGATCGTGAATACATAATCTGGCAATACACTTGTAAGGGGCGTATCGTCGGCATCAAAGGATATGTCGATAAAAGTAGGTTCATGGGAAACCATGGGTTGAAAGAAATTAGGTATCGACATTGAATGATGTAGATAAAGAGTATTAAAGAAAGAGAAATATAAATATTTTAATTATGGCAATAATAAAATGTCCTGAGTGCGGCCATCAGGTAAGCGACAAGGCCGCAACCTGCCCCAGTTGTGGAGTGGGAATAGCCGGAAAAATCGTGAGATGTCCTGAATGTGGTGAGATTGTGTTTAACGACAATGTGCTCTGCCCCAAATGCCATTGTCCTTTAGACCAGTCTCCTGAGACCGTACAAACTGATGCGCCGACAATGGGAAGCAAGCCTTCAAATAATGGCAAAACGTCTATCAAAGGACATGTTGCTGGTGAAAAGGGGAAAAAGTCGATGACCCCTTGGATTGTAGCTTTCGTGTTTGCATTGGCTATAGTCTTCGTGGCTCTATACTTCTATAAAACCACGCAGGTAAAGAATGAACAAGAGGCTTACGAAAATGCTATGCTTAGTTCAGAACCTGCTGTATTGCAGAATTTCCTCGATATGTATGGCGACGCACCACGTGAACATCGCGATTCCATTATGAGCCATCTCGAACTGTTGAAGAAAGTGGATGTCGATTGGACAAATGCTGTAGTAAGCAACTCAAAGTCGGCCCTCCTACGCTATCTTCAGCTTCATCCCAACAGCGTTCACAGTGTGGAGGCAAAGATAAAGATTGACTCTCTCGACTGGATTGACGCTTCTCAGAAAAACACTGCAGAGGCTTATCAGAAATATATTGACGAACATGGCGACGGAATGTATGTCGATCAGGCTCACGATGCTTTTGCGCAGGTTGACGCACGTAAGGTGAACGACGATGACAAGGCACGTATGAGTCGTCTGTTCACGATGTTCTTCAATGCTTTGGGCAACAACGACGAGATTACGCTGACATCATGTGTCGATAACGTGCTGACCAGTTTCCTACATAAGGCCAATGCCACAAAGAGCGACGTCATTAGTTTTATGCATAAGGTTCATCAGACACCTGACACGGAGAAGGTTGAATATCGCATGAACAACGACTGGAAGATAGAGAAGACTGATGATGGTATGGGTGGCTTTTCCTATACAGTGAATTTCTCCACCGACCAAACTGTGGAGAAATCGAACGAGGAAGGCGCATCGCTTACCACATATAGGGTTTCGGCAAAAGTGTCTGCCGATGATAAGATTACCGAACTCAACATGCAGCGAATCATACAATGAGACGAACATTGCTCTTCATATTTTCTTTTGTCGCCTTTGCTGCTGGGTTTGCCAATGACGACAACGACGAATGGGAGCAATGGTATGAGGCTGTTGTCAACGATGAGGATAATGATGAGCAGACACTTGACGATGTTTACGAGTTGCTTAATGACTTTGCCAACAATCCGATAAACATCAACGCTACTAAAAGGGAAGAGCTGGAGCTGCTTCCCTTTTTAAGTTCACAACAAGTCATGGACATTATGGAGTACCTTGACCGTTATGGACCCATGAAGTCAAAGAACGAACTTGCGGCAATCTACTCACTTGATTATTATCGGCGAAAGCTTCTGTCGTGTTTCATAGAGATTGGTGAGCGTCCTACTGACCAAAAACTGCACCTCGACAAGTTGTTGAAGTACGGAAAGAGTGAGTTCCTGGCTTATACAGATGTCCCTGCCTACCAGCGCAAAGGTGACGTTAATGGCTATTTGGGATATGGCTACAAGCATTGGTTAAAATATGATTTTCACTATGGTAAGCGACTACGTTTTGGTATTGTTGCGTCGCAGGATGCTGGTGAGCCATTTTTTGCCAACCGTAACAAATATGGTTACGATTATTATTCGCCATATTTCCTTCTCAATGGAATGGGACCAATGGAGACAATCGCTTTGGGGCGCTATAATGTCAATTTTGGCATGGGACTCGTGGTTAATCATGGATTTGGATTCGGGAAATTGTCGATGCTGCAATCACTTGGGGCAAAGACGCCTTCGTCCATACGTGCTCATTCCTCCCGTTCGGAAGAGAGCTACTTTCAGGGAGCGGCAGCCTCTTTCCGCCTTTTGCGACAGATAAAGCTCACTGCGTTTGCATCCTATCGGAAAGTTGATGCCACGCTCAACGACAACGGCTCAGTTGCCACACTGATTTCTTCTGGCTATCATCGTACACCTACGGAGATGCAAAAGAAAAACAATACCTCAATGACCGACTTTGGAGTCAATGCCGCATTTGACCGCAACGATCTTCATATAGGAGCTACTGCTCTTGCAACCCATTTCGACCGTTTGCTCCAACCAAAGTTGACCACACGCTATAGGCGTTTCTATCCCCGTGGACATGATTTCATTAACTTCAGTTTAGATTATGGATATCGTCATTATCCATTTGCTTTCAGAGGAGAGTCCGCTCTTGACAAGAAAGGATATCTTGCCACAATTAATTCCTTGACTTTCAACATGTCAAAGCAATTTAATGTAGTTCTGCTTCATCGTTTTTATTCGCTTAAATACACATCAATCCATTCCTATTCCTTCAGCGAAGGAGGGAGAGTACAAAACGAGAATGGGGTATATCTTGGCATGGAATGGAAACCGAGTTATGGTTCGGTTGTTATGGCTTATTTTGATTATGCCCAGTTCCCATGGGCAAGATATTTGGTGTCCACCTCGTCTTCTTCCTTCGATGGCTTTGTCATGTCAAGCATATTGTTAGGCAAATGGACCTTAAGTGCTCGCTACCGTTGGCACCACAGACAGCGAGACACGTACGATACAAGCGTAACCACAACTATAAAGCCATTGGTATGGCAAACTGATAATAGGGCGCGTATTGGAGTTTCATGGGACAATGGCTTCCTTAAACTCTCAACACAGGCTGATGCCTCTTTGTCTGAATACGACGATGTATCGCGTGGAATTATGTTCAGTCAATCAGCAAGTGTCAAACTCAAGAATTTGACCTTGAGTGGCTCGTTCAAGTTCTTTGTCACCGACGACTACGACAGCCGTGTCTATTCCTACGAATCTGGCCCTCTCTACATGATGTCCTTTCCTGCTTTCTATGGTCGTGGCATAAGGTATGCGTTCCTCGTAAAATGGAAACCTAAGAAACAACTTACCTTTTATGCCAAAACCGGTGTTACGGACTATTTTGACCGTGATGTCATTGGCAGTGGTCTGCAACAAATCGATGCCTCCTCTGCCTGCAAAAGTGAGTTTGAATTGCGCTGGTGCTTTTAGTTACATCGTGCGCAGAGCTGCCAGCAACTCCTGATTCTCTGTCTTTGTTCCTATGGTTATTCTTAGACAACCCTGGCACAAGTGTACTTTATTGCGGTTGCGCACTATTATGCCTTTATTTACGAGATAGTCGTATGTGCCTTGTGCGTCCTCGACCTCAACGAGTATGAAGTTGGAATCGGTAGGATAGACCTTACGGCACATCGGAAGCATCTTCACGGCATCAATCATTCTTGAACGCTCCAGCAGTATTGTACGCACCCACTTGTCAATTTCGTATGGGTCGTTCAGCGTTTTTATTGCCTCTCGTTGTGTGAGCACGTTGACGTTATATGGATACTTAACCCTGTTCATAATTTCGATTATCTCCTTCGATGCGAAGGCCATGCCCAACCTAATGCCGGCACTTCCCCAAGCCTTGCTCATGGTATTGAGTACCACCATGTTAGGATATTTTGCCAACTCAAGTCTGAAGGGAACTTGACTGCTGAAGTCGCTGTATGCCTCGTCAACTACCACCAGTCCATCAAAAGAGATGAGTATCTTTTCTATTTCATTTCTGTCAAGGGCATTACCTGTGGGATTGTTTGGCGAGCAGAGCCATACGACCTTCGTGCTTGAATCGCACGCAGCGAGAATGCGATCGGCATTAAGCGTGAAATCGTCGTTTAGCGAAACGCTGCGATATTCTACATCGTTAATGTCCGCACATACCTTATACATACCGTAAGTAGGATCCATGGCGACGACGTTGTCCACCTTTGGCTCTGCAAAGCAACGATACATCAAATCGATGGCCTCGTCGCTACCATTGCCCAGGAAAATGCAGTCTTCTGCCACTCCCTTCACTTTTGCCAGCAGTTTCTTTACTTCAAGCTGCAATGGGTCGGGATAGCGATTTAGAGGTCCATTAAATGGGTTTTCGTTGGCATCGAGATAAACGCGGGCGTTTCTTCCGCTGAACTCGTTTCTGGCGCAGCTGTATGGAGCGAGGTTCCAGACGTTTTCTCTCGTTAATTCTTTTATGTCTTTCATTCTTTTACTTCTTTTCTACTTCTTTTATTCTTACTGTCATAGCTCGTCGGTGGGCATCGAGCGACTCGGCGGCTGCCATGGCTTCCACAGCAGGGCCTATGTTTCTAATGCCTTCTTCATTCAGGTGCTGGAATGTAATTTTCCGACAGTAACTATCAAGATTTACTCCGCTGTATGCTGTAGCATAGCCATGTGTGGGCAGAGTGTGGTTCGTGCCGCTTGCATAGTCACCGGCACTCTCGCATGCATACTTTCCAAGGAATACACTGCCTGCATTGACTACTTTTTGTGCCAGTTTGGCATAGTCGTCGGTTTGCAGTATGAGATGCTCTGGTGCATAGGTGTTTGACAGTTCAATGGCTTCGTCTTCCGTTGCTACAACAACAATCTTGCTGTTGTCGAGTGACTTCGATGCCATGTCGCGACGAGGCAGTAAGTTAAGCTGTCGCTTCACTTCCTCTTCAACAGCCGAAGCCATTGCTTCTGAGGTTGTTATCATCAACACCTGTGAGTCAATTCCATGCTCTGCCTGAGAGAGAAGGTCGGCTGCCACGAACTCGGCATTGGCGTTCTCGTCGGCAATGACACAAACTTCAGAAGGACCAGCCGGCATGTCTATGGCCACCTCATGTAGGCTAACCTGCTGTTTGGCAGCCATAACGTATTGATTGCCGGGGCCGAATATCTTGTACACCTTTGGCACCGATTCGGTTCCGTATGCCATAGCTCCTATGGCTTGTACGCCGCCAGCTTTGAATATTTTGTCCACACCGGCAATACGTGCTGCCACAAGAATGGCGGGATTTACTTTCCCGTCACGACCGGGAGGTGTGCAGAGCACTATTTCACTACATCCTGCAATCTTGGCGGGAGTGGCAAGCATCAGCACTGTACTGAAGAGTGGTGCTGTGCCTCCGGGAATATATAGGCCCACACGTTTAATGGCAACGCTTTTCTGCCAACACTCCACACCAGGCTGAGTCTCTACGTGCACTTCGCTGAATCGCTGTGCTTCGTGAAAGGCCTTAATGTTGTCGTGTGCAAGTTCTATGGCCTTTTTCAGCTCTGTGGCTACACATCGTTCTGCTTCGTCAATTTCCTCTGTACTAACGGCAAGCGACGTCAGCTCTGCCTTGTCAAACTTCAATTCGTATTCCTTTACTGCTTCGTCGCCACGTGACTTTACTTCGTTAAGCACAGTCCTCACAGTTTCTGTGAGTTGCGATATGTCAAGATGTGGACGCTCAATTATGGCAGCCCATTCCTCGCGTTTCGGATATTTGATAATTCTCATACCTTATCCTCTATTTATTAGCCTTCCTGCATTTACAGGATCATTTTTTCTATTGGGGTGACGAGTATTCCCTGTGCCCCCATCTCCTTCAGCTTGCCAATAATCTCCCAGAAACGCTTCTGGTCAAGTACTGTGTGCACTGAGCACCACTCCTCGTCGGCAAGTGGAATGATAGTCGGACTCTTTAGGCCTGGCAGAACGTCGATAATGTCCTTCAGACGTGCTTTTGGAGCGTTCATGCGTACATACTTCTTATCCTCGGCACTGCGTACTGCCTCAAAGCGGAAGAGCATTTCTTGAAGTGTCTTGCGCTTCTCTTCATCCAAGTTGTGGTTGCCTATAAGCAGTGCCTCGCTCTTCATTACTATTTCCACCTCACGCAGGTTGTTGCTTACCAGTGTGGAGCCGCTGCTTACAATGTCGAAGATGGCATCTGCAAGTCCAATGCCGGGAGAAATCTCAACACTACCTGTAATGACGTGAATTTCCGTGTTTATGCCGTGATTTTCCATATAATGTCGTAGTATGCCAGGATAGGAAGTTGCAATCTTCTTACCGTTGAACCACTCAAGACCCGTGTAATTGATGTCCTTGGGTATTGCCAACGAGAGTCTGCACTGGCTAAATCCCAGACGTGAGATAACCTCAGCATCCTCGCCGCGCTCAACAAATTCGTTCTCGCCAACTACACCAATGTCGGCAACGCCGGTCGCCACGCTTTGTGGTATGTCGTCGTCGCGTAGGTAGAGAACCTCCAACGGAAAGTTCGACGACTGCACAAGTAAGGTGCGTTTGCTTGAACTGATTTTGATGTCTGCCTCACTGAGCAGATTCATGGTGTCTTCGAAAAGACGTCCTTTTGACTGTACTGCTATTCGTAACATACTTTAAATTTATTATATATTTTGAAAATCACGTTGCAAATTTACGAATAAATGATAGATTGTGCAAGAAAATCACTACTTTTGCACCCAAAAATTATTGTTTTGTTGATTATTGATAACCTAAGAGGGCGAAAAAAGCCCTTTATGAAGATTCTTTTGCTACTTACAGCCTTAGTAGCGTCTCTTCTCTCATGCAAGTCCGAGAAACCTGAAAAACTCGTTACGCCATGGGGGGAGATAAGAGATTCCATACCTGAAAACGACAACTTCGATCTCGATCGTATCATTGCCAATGGGGAGATGATCGTACTTACCATAAGTGGTCCTGCAACCTTCTACGACCACCGCGGACGCCAGCTCGGATTGCAGTACATGATGGTTCAACGTTACGCTGAGAGCATTGGTGTTGGGGTTAGGGTCGAACTATGCCGCGACACGCTTGAAATGGTAAGGAAGATTATTTCAGGTGATGCTGACGTGGTGGCGTTTCCTTTGAAGTCTAATGACATTGCTCTTTCTGCCGACAGCCTTGGGAAGCTGGTCTTTTGTGGTGCCGGCAACGATAGTATCGGCAAGTGGTTGGTGAATAAGGAAAAGATGAAATTGGCACACTCGCTCGATGAGTGGTATGAACCAAAGATAATGGCAGAGGTAAAGAAAGAGGAGAGTTTCTTACTCAGCACACAGAGTGTTGTCCGACATGTTTATGCACCTATGTTAAATAAGAAAGGTGGTATCATCTCACATTATGACGCACTGTTCATGACTTACTGTAAACCGATAAGGTGGGATTGGAGACTAATGGCTGCGCAGTGCTATCAGGAGTCAACCTTCGATCCTAAGGCTCGTTCATGGGCAGGTGCTCAAGGTTTGATGCAGATAATGCCTTCCACTGCTGATATGCTGGGTTTGCCACGCGACAAGATATACGATCCTGAGAGTAATATAGCTGCTGCGGCAAAATATCTCGGACAATTGGAGGCTAAGTTCAATGACGTTCCAAGCCGATACGAGAGGATGAACTTCACTCTCGCAAGCTACAATGGTGGTTATCACCACATACGCGATGCTATGGCTTTAACTGAGAAATTCGGAGGCAACCCACATTCCTGGAACGATGTTAGTGGCTATGTGCTTAAGTTAAGCAATCCAGAGTTCTATCGCGATCCAGTGGTGAAATATGGTTATATGCGAGGCTCTGAGACCGAGGACTATGTTCGCAAGATACGTCAGCGATGGGATTCGTACAAGGTTGTGAAGAGTCCAAGAACAGGCTATTCTAATTTGATGCCTCAAAAGTCAAAGAAACATAAGAAGAAATATGATGTATAATATTACAATGGTGGCAGGTGCCCGCCCCAATTTCATTAAGTTGGCACCGATAGTGTGGGCAGTGGATAAGGCAAAAGAGTCTAACCTCAATATCTGTTGCAAGTTGGTGTATGTAGGAAAAGAAGATGACCCCACTTTGGAATCTTCCTTGTTCTGCGACCTACAGATTCCTCGTCCAGATGTTTTCTTGGGTGTTGATTGTGAGGGTCTTAACGAACTGACTGGGCAAGTAATGGGAGCTTTCGACCGTTACCTCAACGAGGTGAAGACCGATGCCGTCATTGTCGTTGATGACTTGGCTTCTACCATGGCTGTGGCTATAGTGTGTAAAAAGCGTGGTGTGACATTGGCACATCTCGTCGCCGGCACTCGTTCTTTCGACTTCACCATGCCCAAAGAGGTCAATCGCTTGGTTATCGACGGACTTAGCGATCTGCTTTTCACCGCAGGCGAAGGAGCAAGCAGCATAGTATCACGCGAGGGGGCAGAGCTGCAGAAGGTTTATATGGTGGGCAACATACTTATAGATACTCTGCGCCACAACTACAACCGCTTCACTCGTCCACAGTGTCTCGACAGCCTCAATATAGTTGATGGCTCTTACATTGTTTTCACAATAAATAGAAAAGCTCTACTTTCCAATATCGACTATCTGAAGCAGATGATTGATGCCATAAGCTTGAATGTAGGCGATACAAAAGTCATAGCCCCTCTACGAGGACTTGCGCATGACACTATTGCCCCTTTGGTAGCTGATAGGCCGAACTTCCATCTTGTCGATAGTATGAGCTATCTTGATTTTGGCTATCTCACAGCTCATGCCAGAGGAATAGTGACCGATTCGGGCAATGTTGCCGAGGAGGCAACGTTCAACAATGTTCCTTGCATAACGCTTAATGACTATACAGAGCATATTGAGACAGTGAGTCAAGGAACCAATGTCTTAGTTGGATCTGACATTGAGAAATTGCTGCTCGCACTCGAAGGCATTATCTCGAACAACTGGAAAGTTGCTTCTCTTCCGGAACGATGGGACGGACGCACTGCCGACCGCATATTGAAAATCATTTGTTCGTCCTGTTGATGCTTCTTCCAAGCCGTAAGTCGTGTCATATATTTGCAGCGAATAATAATGACTAATGCAAAGTGTTTGAAAGTATTGGTATTATGAAAAAAACGTTGACGATTGTTTTTCTGTTGATGCAGTGTCTTTGGATTGAGGGTACTGTGTTCAAGTATCGTGGGGTTGAGAAGAATACGGGAGAGAGGTGCCTGTTGGTGGATGAAAAGGGGAAGGGGGACTTCACTTTCAAGACTGTGCAGGAGGCACTGAGATATGCTGAGCGAAAGAGTGGGGAGGATGTCATTGAGATTTACATCAAGCCATCGGTGTATTGGATAGACGACCCCGACGACATGGCAATACGACGACCTGAGAAGGGAGAGAACGCGCCATACGCCATGAAACTGAAGGTGGACAACTTGAAACTCATAGGACTTTGCGACAATGCGGAGGACGTGGTGTTTGCATGCAACAGAGGACAGACGCAAGGTGCCGACGGAAACTTCACGATGTTCCATTTCAAGGGCAACAACATAAGTGCGGAAAACATCACTTTCGGAAACTACTGCAATGTTGACCTTATATATAAAAAGGACACGACGAAGAACAGGAAGAAGAGAAAGGACGCCATCGTACAGGCACAGATAGCCATTTGCGAGGGCGAGAACTACCATCTGAAAAACTGCAACTTCATATCGAGAC
>JBJEKR010000192.1:0-8454 GCA_051878735.1 Prevotella sp.
TGCCCCTACAATCGGGAGATTACGAATACCTGCGAACCAACGGTCACTGGCCGAATGGTAAAGTAAAATTCAGTTAATTATTATCTGAATACTATTTATTACGTGTTCTCAATTTTGATGCAAAGTTATAGCATTTCGGACTAACCGGCAACTTTTTCAGTACCCGAAGAATTGACATTCCATTTTTATTGATGTATGTCAAAGTACAAAAAAAATCAAGCTCTGCCGACAATTCACTTGCCAGCAGAGCTTTGCACAAAGATATATTAGAGTGTTATGACTCTTGTTTGAATTAGAGCTGTGGACCAGCAGCAACCAAAGCCTTACCGGCCTCGTTTGATGTATATTTGCCGAAGTTCTTGATGAAGCGGCCTGCCAAGTCCTTGGCTTTCTCTTCCCACTTGCATGCGCAGTCGTAAGTGTCGCGTGGGTCGAGAATGTTGGTGTCAACTCCTGGAAGTTCTGTTGGAACAGTGAAGTCGAACATTGGAATCTGCTTTGTTGGAGCCTTGTCGATGTCGCCACTGAGGATAGCGTCGATGATGCCGCGTGTATCCTTGATGGAGATACGCTTGCCGGTACCGTTCCAACCAGTGTTTACGAGATAAGCCTTAGCGTTGTTGGCCTCCATCTTCTTTACCAGCTCCTCAGCATACTTTGTTGGGTGCAGCTCAAGGAAAGCCTGACCGAAGCAAGCTGAGAATGTTGGAGTTGGCTCAGTGATGCCACGCTCTGTTCCTGCCAGCTTGGCTGTGAAGCCTGAGAGGAAGTAGTACTTTGTCTGCTCTGGAGTAAGGATAGATACTGGAGGCAGCACACCGAAGGCGTCAGCCGACAGGAAGATAACCTGCTTAGCGGCTGGAGCTGAAGAACCTGGCTGAATGTTGTTGATGTGATTGATTGGGTATGAAACGCGAGTGTTCTCCGTCACGCTCTTGTCAGCGAAATCAATCTTGCCGTCAGCGGCTACGGTAACGTTCTCAAGCAGTGCGTCGCGCTTGATGGCGTTGTAGATGTCTGGCTCGCTCTCCTTGTCGAGGTTGATAACCTTGGCATAGCAGCCGCCCTCGAAGTTGAACACGCCGTTGTCGTCCCAGCCGTGCTCGTCGTCACCAATGAGCTTGCGCTTTGGATCGGTTGACAGAGTGGTCTTGCCAGTACCTGAGAGACCGAAGAAGATAGCGGTGTTCTCGCCGTTCATGTCGCAGTTGGCTGAGCAGTGCATTGAAGCGATGCCCTTCAGTGGCAGATAGTAGTTCATCATCGAGAACATACCCTTCTTCATCTCACCGCCGTACCATGTGTTGATGATAACCTGCTCGCGGCTTGTTGTGTTGAAGGCAACGCAAGTCTCTGAGTTAAGACCCAGCTCCTTATAGTCGGCAACGATGGCCTTTGAAGCGTTGTAAACCACGAAGTCTGGCTCAAATGCCTCAAGCTCCTCGGCTGTCGGGCGGATAAACATGTTTGTCACGAAGTGAGCCTGCCATGCTACCTCAACGATGAAGCGAACAGCCATACGAGTGTCCTTGTTGGCACCGCAGAAACCGTCAACGACATAAAGATTCTTGTTAGAGAGCTCATTCTTTGCGATATCCTTAACCTTTGCCCAAACTTCCTCCGACATTGGATGGTTGTCGTTCTTATATTCATCAGAAGTCCACCAAACGGTGTCCTTTGAGTTCTCGTCCATGACGATATACTTGTCTTTAGGAGAACGTCCAGTATAAATACCTGTCATAACGTTGACAGCGCCAAGCTCGGTCTGCTGACCAACTTCAAAACCCTCAAGTCCTGCCTTTGTCTCCTCCTCGAACAACTGCTCGTAAGAAGGATTGTGTGCGATTACTGTAGCTCCAGTAATGCCATACTTTGTCAAATCTAACTTTGCCATTATTATAAATGAATTATATTTGTGAATACTTTTTCTCTTTTTTACCTATTGTGATTCTCTCACTCTAATTTCGGGTACAAAGGTAGCAATAATTCTTCTTATTACAAAATATTGAAACAAGATTTTTTACCCTCTCAATTCTTTTTTCGTTAAAGTAATCAAAAAATAACATTCTGGAAACATTTTTGCAATTTGTAGTTTGCAAAATTCCTGTCTTTTCTGTACTTTTGCAACACAAACAATTTTCTTATCATTATGGAGATTCACAACATTAGCGATAGTTGCTCCGTCGTAAACCAATTCATGGCGGAACTAAGAGACAAGGAGTATCAGACAAACAGAATGGTTTTCCGAAACAACGTGACAAGGATAGGAGAAATGATGGCATACGAAATCAGCAAGACTCTCGACTACGAACCGAAGACAATACAGACGCCTCTCGGCACTTGCAGCGTCCTGTTACCCACCGACGACATCGTCCTCGCAACGATATTCCGCGCCGGATTGCCGTTCCACACGGGCTTCCTCAACGTGTTCGACCATGCCGCTTCGGCTTTTGTCAGTGCATATCGAGAGTATGTCGATGAAGAGCAAACGAAGGTTGGAGTACACATTGAGTACCTTGCCACGCCCGACCTGAATGGCAAGACACTCATCATTGCCGACCCGATGCTTGCCACGGGAGGCTCGATGGAGCTTGGCTACAAGGCTTTCATCACTCACGGCACGCCAAAGCACATCCACGTGGCTTCGGTCATTGCGGTACCCGAAGGCATTGAACACGTGAAACGCACATTCCCGGAAAACAACACAACAATATGGTGCGCCGCCATCGACCCCAAACTAAACCAAAACAAATACATCATCCCAGGACTTGGCGATGCCGGCGACCTTTGTTTTGGGACGAAAATCTAATCCCCGAAGGGGATATAAGAATTAAGAATTAAGAATTAAGAATTAAACCCCGGAGGGGAATTAAGAATTAAGAATTAAAAATTAAGAAATGCTGCGCAAACCAAGAGGAGAGCCAAGCTCGCTTGAGCTATTCCGAGGTGCAGCCAGCAATCGACGAAGTCAATTAAGAAACGAAGTTCGACGAAAGACAATTAAAAATTAAGAAACGAAGTTCGACGAAAGTCAATTAAGAATTAAAAATTAAAAATTAAGAGTGGCCCCCGAAGGGAAATTAAGAATTAAAAATTAAAAGTTCGTTGAGGCGGCACTGGGAGTGTGGGCGTCCCGCCCGCACCTCGCTAACGAGGTAATATTCCACTGCCGCTGATTTGCGCTGGGTAGTGCGCTGGGTGCGGGCGGGACGCCCACACTCCCAGTGCATTCGCGCAGCATTTCTTAAGTCTTAATTCTTAATTTTTAATTCTTAATTCTTAATTTTTAATTCTTAATTCTTAATTTTTAATTCTACTTCACTTCCCAAGTATCGTTAGTTTCAAGAAGTTCCATGAAGTTATGGTACTTCTTTTGGGCCTTCACGTCCTCGATCTGCTGATGCACGGCGGCTTCGTAGGTAGGAGCCTCTACATCACGTATGACGCCAAGAGCTATTGGGAAACCATGTTCATTGTCCATCATGGCAAGCTTCAGCTGTAAGGTATTGTCCTCACAGTGAGCGTCATGCACGAGAATGTCCTTCTCCGTGATGCCGTTCTCGCCAATCTTCACTACCTTCAGTCCGAAACCATCCTGAACAAGGCCGTACTCGTTGTTCTCACCGAAGATGAGCGGCTGACCGTGACGCACATAGATGGCGTTCTTCTTACGTCCTTCCTTATTATATATCGGGTCGTAGCAACCGTTATTGAAGATTACGCAGTTCTGCAGTATCTCGCAAACCGAAGCGCCCTTGTGCTTGTATGCCGCCTTCAGAATCTCCACCGTCTCAGGAGCATCCGTCGCTACCGAACGGGCGAAGAAATGTCCGCGGGCACCGAAGCAAAGCTCAGCAGGACGGAATGGATCCTCAACGGTTCCATAAGGACTCGACTTGCTGACAAAGCCACGAGGGCTCGTAGGTGAATACTGTCCCTTGGTAAGACCATAGATGCGGTTGTTGAGCAGGATCATGTTAAGGTCGATGTTTCTGCGCATGGCGTGGATGAAGTGGTTACCGCCGATGGCAAGTCCATCGCCGTCGCCACTAATCTGCCAAACGGTGAGGTTGGGATTGGCAACCTTCGCACCTGTGGAGATAGCCGCTGCACGACCGTGGATAGTCTGCATGGCGTATGTATTCACATAGTATGGCAAGCGACTCGAGCATCCAATACCCGAGATGACGGCTGTCTCATACGGTGCAACCCCACACTCTGCCATAGCCTTGTGGAGTGATGCAAGGAAAAAGTGGTCGCCACAACCCGGACACCAACGTGGCTGACCTTTCTTATAATCTTGTGCTGTAAATTCCATCTTTTCGAAAATTAAAAATTAAAAATTAAAAATTAAGAGAAATACTCTTACTCTTGTTTTCACTGTCTTTTGTTTTTATAGAATTATTCCTCAAGGATTTCAGATATAATGTCCTCGCAACAGAAATCAGGCGCACCAACTCTAAGTGATGAATATTTTGCAGAATTTATCTTTGTCGTCTTTACTATCTTTACCAAGATTGACAATATCTCCTCTGCATCCTTATGAATTGAAGCAAACATCTCGTCATTTATATAGCCCGAATCATGAAGCAGATCCAGCCAATAGATGGTCTCGTTGGCCTCCTTCAAGGCTATTGACGACTTATTTACAAAGTCGGCCCTGCTTTGAGCGAATTTCGCTTCACGCATTTGTGCGCCAACTGATGTTCCACTTCTCAACACCTGCTTAGACAAAGTATATTCTGAACACTGCTGATTCAGATATTTGCATAATCTCACTATTCTCAATGCTAAGGTGTAACAACGTTTGTCTATAAGGTTGTCGCGAGACATTTTTTCTTAATTCTTAATTCTTAATTCTTAATATCATCAATAATCCGTGCGAATTGGGAAGAGAGGTCTGCCACCACAAACGGCTGTCCCTTGACTTCATTGAACTGGTATGGAGCGAAGTTGTCAACTTTCGCGCGGAGATAGGCTGCGAACTGACCGAGGTTCTGTTCTGCCACCACCACCTTTTTATATTTTGTGAGCACTTCGGCGGTGTTCTTTGGCAGTGGATTGATGTACTTGAACTGAGCCAATGCCACCTTCTTGCCCTGCTTCTGCAACTCCTCCATAGCTGAATAGAGATGGCCGTAGGTGCTGCCAAAGCCAACGATGAGCAGCTCGGCATCGTCCTTGTCGCCCTCAACCTCTACGTCTGGCACAGGAATACGCGCCACCTTCTCGGCACGCAAGCCACACATGATGTTGTGGTTCTCAGGATCTGTGGATATTGCGCCTGTCTTTCCGTCCTTCTCCAAACCGCCAAGGATATGGGTGTAGCCCTCCTGACCCGGTATTGCCCAGTAGCGAACAAGCGACTCTGGGTCACGCTCGTATGGAGTGTAGTTACCCTTCTGCTCCGGAGTGACATAGTGAGGATTGATGGCGTCGAGGTTGGCGATGTTAGGCAGCTTCCATGCTGCGGAACCGTTGGCGATGAACGCATCGGTAAGCAGCATCACTGGAGTAAGGTGCTCAAGGGCTATCTTCGCTGCCTGATAGGCGGCGTCGAAACAGTCCGTAGGACTTGTGGCGGCAATCACCGGCATCGGACTCTCACCGTTTCTGCCGTAAAGGGCCTGCAGCAAGTCGGTCTGCTCACTCTTCGTAGGAAGACCCGTTGAAGGACCGCCACGCTGAACATCGACGATGACCAAAGGCAGCTCGTCGATGACGGCAAGGTTGATGGCCTCAGACTTCAGACATACGCCGGGGCCGGAGGTCGATGTGGCGGCAAGGGCGCCTGCAAACGAAGCGCCTACAGCGCTTGCACAGCCGGAAATCTCGTCCTCGCACTGAACGGTAATAACCCCGCACGACTTGTGCTTTGACAGTTCATGAAGGATATCGGTAGCAGGAGTAATAGGATATGAACCAAGGAAAAGTTGCAAGCCGGCCTTCTCAGCAGCGGCAATGAGGCCGTACGCCGTAGCCTTGTTTCCCGTGATGTCCATATAGCGTCCCTTCTCCTTCGATGTTGATTCTATGCGGTATGTAGCAGGAACGCTGGCATGGGTGTTATGACCATAGTCATAGCCCGCCTTGACCACCTTGATGTTGTTCTCGGCTATCTGTGGCTTCTTGGCGAATTTCTCACGCAGGAAGTTCGATACGAGGTCAAGGTCGCGATTGAACAGCCAACATACGATGCCGAGGGCAAACATGTTGCGGCACTTGAGTATCGCCTTGTTGTCCATTCCACTGTCGGCCAAACAGTCCTTGACCATCTGAGTAAGCGGACACTGTACGACACGGTCCGGGTCGATACCCATCTCACCCAGATAATCCTCCGACTTGAACTGTGCCTTCTCAAGATCCTTTGGCCCGAAGCTGTCAGTATCAATGATGATCGTTGCCTGAGGCTTAGAATACTTGTACTGAGTCTTCAAGGCAGCTGCATTCATTGCCACCAACACATCACATTTGTCACCTGGTGTATAGACACGTCCTGCACCAATATGCACTTGGAATCCCGACACACCTGTCAGCGAGCCTTGCGGGGCACGGATATCAGCGGGATAGTCGGGAAACGTTGAAATACCATTACCCACGGTTGCCGATACCGTTGAGAAGATGTTTCCGGCCAACTGCATTCCGTCGCCAGAGTCACCAGAGAAGCGTACAACCACTTGGTCAAGCTCCTTTACTTCCAATTTTTCTGCCATAGCGTTTTTGTTTTGACAAGGATGCAGCAGCAGACTGCGCCCTCCTTTTTGTTTATAATGCGAATATTTATTCTTTTTGTTTATTTCGGGTGCAAATATAGAAAGCTTTATTGAAATAACAAAATATTTTCAGCAAATTCTTTCATAAATGACAAAAAATTCCATTTTTGCCCTCTTTACTTGCACTATTATGGCAATCGGCATAATATTACGACACTTTGCTCACACAGACGTAAAAAAAGGGGGACGGATCTCACGACCAATCCCCCTAAGTTGGAAATGTGTTATGACAAAATTCAATTTGCTATATAATCTCTAATTAGAGATTCGGATTTATCTCATTCCACTTCTCTACTGGTGGAACGATATTCAGAGTGACAAGCTCGTCACGCATCTTGCAGAGGTGCTCATAGCTTGCGTCGAGAGCTGCCATCTCCTCTGGCGTGCCCTCTGGCATCTTGTAGGTGCAGCCGTTGGTGTCGAGGGCTGTGTCCATGGCCATCATGATGTTCTGGTACTTCTCGTTCTTTACGTATGTACCTGCTGGCCATGCGAACGGCTCGCCGCCCATGACGGCACGGATCATCTCAACAGAGCAGTATGCTGGGCTCTGCCATGAGCTGCGGCCACGCAGCTGAATGATCTTTGCACCACCCTGAACGACGTCGGTGCGCAGCTTCTCCCACTCTTCCTGTGGCAGAGCGTCGGTACCGATAATCTCGCTCAGAGGCTTGCCCTGAATCTTCACCTTGCTGCCGAACACTGCCATCTGCTCGCCGTGTCCACCGAAGGTGCGGCAACCTGTCACATCGTCGCTCTTCACGCCGAATTTCTTGCAGAGCTCGCTGCGCAGACGGGTAGAGTCGAGAGCGGCAAGAGTGGTAACCTGCGATGGTTTCAAGCCAGAGTAGAGCAGAGTTACGAGACCTGTCAGGTCGGCTGGGTTGAAGATGACAACGACGTGCTTCACGTCTGGGCAGTATTGCTTGATGTTCTTGCCAAGTTCCTCGGCTATCTTGCAGTTGCCTGCAAGGAGGTCCTCACGTGTCATGCCTGCCTTGCGTGGAGCACCACCAGAAGATATGATATACTTTGCATCCTTGAAAGCCTCTGCTACATCTGTCGTAGCTGTAAGGTTCACACTGTCATAACCGCAGTGGAACATCTCTTCCATCACGCCCTCCATACCAGGGGCATAAACGTCGTAAAGACATACGTTTGGAGTCAGCTTCATTGTAAGAGCTGTCTGAACCATTGTAGAACCGATGGCGCCACCAGCACCAACAATTACTAATTTGTCGTTAGTTAAAAATGCCATTTTATCGTTGTTTTAATTATGTTTACTCTGGGCTAAACCCTGCTTGAGTGAGGAGCACCAAGTACCCTCATGACTATTTTGCGTGCAAAGATAACAAAAAAAACTAACGCACACCATCTTTTTAATTTTTTTTAATTCTTATTTCTCACATTTCTTATTATTTTAACGTGAGTTCGATGAATTATAAATCGTTGAAAATTTGGTAATTAGCGAAATTTTTAGTAACTTTGTAATTGCTAAGAACAATGAAACTAAAGAATTTCGCTATGATTACCGAGGACAAAGTTACTGAAATTTTTTGTATTGCCGATGATTTTTGCAAAGTTTTTGATGCGCAGATGGCAAAATATACGTTTAAGACAGAAGGGAAGCGCAAATACCACCGTGACAGCCGTATGTCAAAGGCAGAAATCATGGTGATAA
>JBJEKR010000193.1:0-1895 GCA_051878735.1 Prevotella sp.
AACGGCCAATCTTGTACTTCTTGCAGGTGACGCTTGGCTTTGAATAAAAGAAAAGGTATATATACCATATATCCTCGCCAGTCTCCTTGTCCTTGCGCCTAATCAACTTTGAGTTCTTGGGGAGGTTGCTACAGTCAATGCCCATTTCTTCCAAAACGGTTGCCGTATATACACGACGCCTGCGGAAAACGCCAGAGGTTCCATCTTCCTTACTTTCGTTCTTCCCTTTGCCCTTCTTTGGAATTCGGGGTTTGCGTCTGTTGTTCTTCGAACATTTCTTGTCTGTTACCTTACGGCCATTATCACTTGTGACATCCATCACATGCTTGATAATATCCATAAATGACTCCTCCTCCAACATCGGGGAGTGAGGGTCTATCTCGCCGTTCAGGAAACGCGTCGCGTCACTGTTGCGCTGATAAACCCTGCGGTTAATGACATTTATAACCTCCTTGGCATCAACGCTGGCCTTCTCTGCCATGGCAGCGGCATCCTTGAAGGGCTCAAGCTCGGCTATGCGCTTTTTAAGCTCGGCATTCTCCGAATTCCTTTCCGACAGAATACGCCTCGTTTCCTCAAGCAGCGTGTGGTTGTTGTCTGCCCTTTGCCTCTCCTTGGCGGTCTCTTTATTGGCCTTCTCTGCCATGGCAACTGCGCGGTCACGCTCCATCTGAGTCATCTCCAATTCTTGCCGGCATTCCTCCCTTGTCTCTCTTTCTATATTATGATTCTCTTCTTCGACAAATGCAACATACCCTTTAAGGCGGGCAATTTCGTTTGTCAGCCTTACATTCTCCATCTGGAGAAACGTCATTTTTGCTTGCATATTGTCGTTCTTAATCATGGTGCAAAGGTACGAATTTTTCTTGAATTATACAAATATTTCAAGTTAAATTATGTGTATAATACACTGATTATCAATGTGTTATGTTAATTATTGCTTAATGTCCGCTTTTGTTCATTAACGTATTGTATTTCAACAACAATTCGGCTTTTTCACGTTCTGCGCGCATGAGTTCTGCACGCATTTTTGCCAATTCAACAGCAGTCTCGTCTGCTTGCCTCCTGTATGTTTCTTTCTCACGGTTGTAGGCGGCGGTGGCGGCATTGGCTGCCGCCGTCTCCGCCCTCAACGCCTCAATTTCTTCTTGAATGCTCTTCTTCATATTGCTAATTTCGTTTGGACCGAAGTGGATAATAGCAGTGTCAGTATCTGCCTGGATATCTCATGGCATTTCTTGCATTCCTCAAATTTGGGCTGCAGGAATTTGCCGTCGGTAAACCACTTGGAATACAGCACCCAGCCATTTATGTCATAATGCAATATCTTCACCTTGCGGTAATCCTTGGAATAGAAAATGAACGCCTCGTTGTAGTTCTTGGGATTATGCTCCATGGCTGTCCTTACAATGTCTGCAAGTCCTTCACACCCCTTACGCATATCTGTAGGATGGGAATTAAGGAAATACTTTGTCCTGTCTGTGAAGTGTAGCATAGCCTATGACATCTTATGCAGCAGTTCTGCCACGACAAACAAACTCGTACTCTTAATCTCAAGGACATCACCTTGGGGTGATCTGAGAACCAGATGATCAACAGACCATTCCAAAGCCGGGGAAGGCTCTTCGGTAACAGAAAGGGGGACGAAACCTTCTGAAGGTTCTTCCTTTTCAGTTGACCTGACAGGATAGGTTTTCTTAAACTTGATGACCCAATCATAATCTATTGCCTCATCTTTACAATACTTGCGCAGGCTGCGACCGTTACGGTGCTGATTATAGTCCTGCATCACTTTCTCAAAATACTCTTTACTTTCCATTTTCATAATGTTTTGAAATCGGAAGCAAAGGTAATATTTTTATTTCATCCTACCTTACGCTGTATTGGTGGTTTAC
>JBJEKR010000194.1:0-8272 GCA_051878735.1 Prevotella sp.
AAGAAAAGCTGCATTTAACTTAGTTGAATATCGGCTGCGCTCGGCATAGTCCAAGCAAGCTTGGCTTTGCTCTCGCTGGCACGATATTTCGGCATAACACTCTTGTGTAGCCCATTATAACTTTCTTGCCTAAAGAGAAAAAAATCACATTCTTGCAAAAAAAAGCCGTCTTTTTGCAGCAAATTCGGCATTAGGTGCGTCTAACGTGTGTAATAATTCAAAAAAGCAAGAGATGAAAGCATTTTTAGTGATGGTTGCGGCATTGTTTGCCACATGCCTTGAAACGAATGCCGAAGAAACGGCTGACTCCGTGATTTCCAAAGAGGGAAAGTTAGGTGAGGTGGTTGTGAAGGGGCGACTGCCAAAGACGCGCATCGTGGGCGGTGCGATGATTACACGTATCGTGGGCAGTGTTCTCGCCGAACAAGGGTCGGCAGAGGAGATGCTCGCCAAAGTGCCGGGAATGACGCGCAACGGCGATGCAATAGAGGTAATAGGCAAGGGAACGCCTGTTATATATGTAAACGGAAGGTTGATGCGCGATGCCGACGAGTTGAAACATCTCAGGAGTGAGGAGGTGCGTGATGTGGAAGTGATAAACAGCCCCGGAGCGGAATATGATGCCACGGTGAGGGCGGTGGTAAGGATACGCACTCTCAAAACGAAGGGCGATGGACTGGGGTTTGACTATTCCGCCAACTTCAGCCAAAGCCTCAAATACGGATATGGCCGTCCTACCACACAGTTGAAGGCTAACTATCGCCATGGGGGAGTGGATGTGTTCGGCAGCGCTTCCTATTGGTCGTTCGTGTCCGGACAGTATTCCACGCTTGAAGAGTCGTGGACGACAAGCCAACATTCCATGGCTCAGGGTGGTCCGTACAATACCACGTGGGACCAACATGGCATGAGATACAACATCGGTGGAAACTGGCAGATTAACGATAACCACTCGGTGGGTGTCCGCCTCGATCTCAACCATAAGAGCAAGAACCATTATGTGTCGTCGTGGGTGACTGACATCGAGGTGGATGGGAAGTATGACGACCGTCTGAACTCATGCCAGACGGCTGACGATGACAATCCCGTGAACTCGCTTCTCAACGCATATTACAATGGCAAGGCGGGCAATCTCGGTATCGACCTCAACGTGGATTACCTGCACAGGGGCGACAAGACAATCAAGGTGAGCGAGGAGCAGAGCGAGAAGTACAACGAGACCATTGACATCGGTGCTGACGACCGCAACTCGATGTTCGCCTCCAAACTGGTGCTTTCCCATCCTCTTTTCGGCGGCAAGCTGAAGGCGGGAGTGGATATGGCTTTCCTGAGCCGCACTACCGAAAACACCATCAGCAAGACGACATATCCCAACTCAAAGGCTCACATCAACGACAACACCATTGCCGCCTTCGTGGAATATGCGCATGGATTATGGCAGGGAGCAACTCTTTCGGCGGGATTGAGATATGAACATAACGCATATAAATATGACGACTTGATTGGCAGCGACGACCTCAACCGCACATGCGACGACTTTTTCCCATCGCTGTCCCTCACCTCACGCATTGGCGACGTGCAGACATCGCTCAACTACAGTGTGAAGACCGAACGCCCGTCGTTCTGGGCACTTAGCGATGCCATCAACTACGTAAACCGCTTCACTGTGCAGACGGGCGACCCACGGCTGAAAAACTCCATCATCCATGACCTCGGGATGAACATTTCATGGAAATGGCTTACCTTCACCACTTCGTATATGATAGAAAAGAACGCCATCACACAATGGTCACTGCTCAACGACGATGAGTCGCTGTTGCTGATGAAGCACATCAACCTCGATGACAACTACAAGGTGCTGTCAGCATCCATCAACGTGATGCCCACATTCGGCATTTGGACTCCCAATCTTACCGTGAGTGTTGACAAGCCTTGGCTGAAGATTGCCATCGACTATCCCGACGGCGTGCGTGAGACGACATTCAATCGTCCTGTATGGTTCACGTCTTTCTTCAATACCTTCCGTCTGCGTGGTGGTTGGCAGATGGACCTTGAATTCAGCATGCGCGGCAAGGGACACCAGCAGAATTTCGAGCGTGTTGCCACCTCGTCGGTATTCAATGCCTACGTGCAGAAGAACTTCACATTCCGTTCCTCACACAACGCCAGCAGCAATCTGCTCACTCTCCGTCTCGGCGTCACCGACATCTTCCAGGGCTGGAAAGCGGATGACTATGGGGACATGGGATTCTACAAGATCCTGCAGTGCAACCGCCGCAACCGTCACAATCTAAACGTCTCGCTCCTCTATCGCTTCAATGCCGCCAAGAGCAAATACAAGGGAACAGGGGCAGGAAAGGATACGCAGCAAAGAGTTGGATATGTGTGAAAGTCTTAGACAAGATGGAAAATATCGATGACCAGTTCCTTGTGTATAATCAAATAGATGTACTTGCAGATGATGTCCTTTAATGTCGTGTGTTGTATATTAACGTGAGTTCGACGAAATTCACCGACTTGTATAATCCTTGGAAGCCTTCAGTGGATTGAAGATGCGGGGATAATACGTCGTTGTTATAATACTACTATAACGGAGTTACCTCTTGCGGGCAATATGATTGACGATTGTTTCAAGGTTTATATGGCTGACATCGGTTTGCTTATGAGTATGCTTGAGGATGGAACGGCATGGACTATTATGCAGGGTGATATATCATGTTAGTCATGCCATAAAACTTGGAGACTACAATGTTGGGAGAAGCGGTCAGGTTCTCACTCTCCCCTTTTATATGTCGTTCCTTTTGACCGATGTATAAAATGAATTGCTTCTGATTGTGAGGTCATAGAAAAAAGAATCGCCCTGTAAACCGAAAGTTTACAGGGCGTTACAAGTAGCGGGGGTGGGACCCGAACCCACGACCTCCGGATTATGAATCCGACGCTCTAACCAGCTGAGCTATCCCGCCATTGCTTAATTGCGGGTGCAAAGGTACTACATTTTTATTTAACTACCAAACTTTTTTGCGAAAAAATTATGCAGTATAGATTATTTTTTGTATTTTTGTGCCGTCAAAGCGACGATAAAGCCTTTAATGAACAAGAAATACTCTATTATGAAGAAGAAAAAGATTACGGTGGAATATCCGTTGGCATCAAAGTCGGCTTCCATAGTTTGGGGACTCATCGGCAACGCCCATGGACTGGGAAAATGGATGGCAGACTATGTTGATGAACGCGATGGAGTGATGACATTCAAGTGGGGCGAGGTGTGGACACAGCAGGACATTCGCACTTCGGAGGTTATCGAGAGGCAGGAAAACAGTCACATAAGGTTGAAATGGGACGTCAATCCGTCGGACGAGGACTACTGGGAGCTAAGAATTGAGAAGAGCGACTTCAGCGGACATCTCAACTTGGTGATTACCGACCATGTTGACGAAGACGATGTAGAATATATGCAGGATGTGTGGAACGATAATCTCGCACGACTACACAACGTCAGTGGACTGTAGGTGAAAAAAAAGTAGTTTTTATTTCGTCAAACCGATTTTTTATGCTAACTTTGCAGCCCGTATTCCTATTCAATAAGGATTAACGTACGCGCATGATTAGAATAAAGAAACTGGACATATTCATTGCCAAGCAGTTTGCACTGCTGTTCGTCGGAACTTTCTTCATCTGCCAATTTGTGCTGATGATGCAGTTCCTGTGGCGTTATGTGGACGAGCTAATTGGCAAGGGACTGTCGTTGGAAGTGATGGCACAGTTCTTTTGGTACATGGGACTGATGCTGATGCCACAGGCTTTTCCTTTGGCAATATTGCTTTCTTCGCTTATAACTTTTGGTAACCTTGGTGAGAGTTCGGAGCTTACTGCCATCAAGGCTGCCGGTATCTCGCTCATACAGGCTTTCCGTTCGCTTATAGTGATTGTGACGCTGATTTGCTGCTGCTCGTTCTACTTCCAGAACGTCGTGGCACCAGACGCCAACAAGTCGTTTTATCATCTTCTCCTCTCGATGAAGCAGAAAAGCCCGGAGCTGGAGATTCCTGAAGGCATATTCTACGACGGCATTCCCAACTGTAATCTCTACGTTCAGAAAAAAGACCTGAATACGGGCAAACTCTACGGCATCATGATATACCGTATGAACGGTGGATACGAGGATGCTGCGATAATCCTTGCCGACTCGGGAATGTTGCAGTCAACGGCAGAGAAGAAGCATCTTTTGCTGACGCTCTACAGCGGCGAGTGGTTTGAGAACATGCGCTCGCAGGACTTGGCGGGAAGCGCAAGCGTACCATATAGGCGAGAGACGTTCTCGACGAAACGTATAGTGCTTGACTTCGACGGTGGTTTCAACCTTGCCGACGCAACGGGCATTGCCAGCGATGCACGATCGAAGGGACTGGACAAGATAAGGCATGACCTCGACTCGATAAAGGAATTCAACGACTCGGTGGGAAGGGCTTATTACCGTGAAACGCAACGCACCGTACTATCTATGCCAGGAATGACAAAGGCCGACTCTGCCAAGGTATTGAGGGAAGTGGCGAAAGTCAACTTCGACTCCGTCTTTGACCGACACAAGTCGGAAGAGAAGCAGATAATACTGCGAAGCGCACAGGCAAGCATCGACATGGCGGCGGCGGAGGTGAACATGAGGGGCGACTATGCCAAGGCTCTCTACCGCCAGCAGAGAATGCACCAGATAGAGATGGCGAAGAAATTCTCCTTGTCGTTTACTTGTATCATCTTCTTTTTCATAGGCGCCCCGCTTGGAGCAATAATCAGAAAAGGTGGCCTTGGCGTACCGGTGATAATCTCCGTCTTGGTATTCATCGTTTACTATATGCTGGACTTCACGGGAATGAGAATGGCACGAGAGGACAACTGGTCTGTTCGGTTTGGAGTTACCATCTCAACTGCTGTCCTTGCCCCGTTGGCAGTGTTCTTCACCTATAAGGCCAACAAGGACTCGGTGGTGTTCAACCTCGACGCTTACAAGAATCTATTCCGAAACTTGTTGGGACTGAGAGTGAAACGCCACGTCTTCAAGAAGGAGGTAATCATCAACGACCCGAGCTACACTGCCGATGCAGAGAAGCTCAGGCGCATCAGTGACGACATCACCACATACTCGCATGAACACAGCCTGTTGAAGGCACCTAATCCAATAAAGGTGTTCTTCGAGGAAGGCGACGACAGATACATAAGAGACATCAACGACGAGCTGGAAGCTGTGATAGAAGACCTTTCGAACACCACCGACAAGGCGATACTGACGCACCTGAACCGCTATCCGATAATTGCAACACACGCACATACGCGTCCTTTCCGTCGTCGTTGGCTCAATGCCATCACGGGAATAGTGATCCCCGTTGGAGTGTTCTTCTACCTTAGGATGTGGCGATTCCGTCTGCGGTTGCTCCGCGACCTGCGAACGATAAAGGCCACGAGCAGCGACATCTGCCAAAGGATAGAGGAGATGATGGCAGTGGATGAAAGCAGAACAAATTAACGTTAACACCTTATTATATATAATATGTCAGAAATCATAATTAACAGTATAGAGGAAGCACTTGAAGACTTTCGTGAAGGACAATTCGTCATTGTCGTTGACGACGAAGACCGCGAAAACGAAGGTGACCTCATCATTGCCGCAGAAAAAATAACGCCAGAGAAGGTAAACTTCATGCTGAAATACGCTCGTGGAGTGCTGTGTGCGCCGATAACGATAAGCAGAAGCGAAGAGCTTGACCTGCCGCATCAGGTGGTGGACAATACCTCGATGCTTGGAACGCCATTCACCGTTACCATCGACAAGTTGGAGGGATGTACGACGGGTGTGTCGGCTCATGACCGTGCCGCCACGATAAAGGCTCTTGCCGACCCTGCCTCGCGTCCAGAGACCTTCGGCCGTCCGGGACACATCAACCCTCTGTACGCTCAGGACATGGGTGTCTTGCGCCGTTCGGGGCATACCGAGGCGGCTGTTGACCTCTGTAAGTTGGCGGGCCTGTATCCTGCTGGTGCCCTTATGGAGATAATGAACGACGACGGAACAATGGCTCGTATGCCCGACCTTATGGTGTTTGCCAAGGAACACGGACTGAAGATCATCACCATCAAGGACCTGATAGCCTATAGGCTGAAAAAGGAATCGCTGATAGAGGTGGGAAATGTTGCCGACATGCCAACGAAATACGGGCATTTCAAGCTCGTCCCCTTCCGTCAGACCGCAACGGGAGTTGAGCACATGGCGCTCATAAAGGGAGAGTGGAAGGACGATGAGCCTATCTTGGTTCGCGTCCATTCTTCGTGTGCTACGGGCGACATACTCGGAAGTATGCGCTGCGATTGTGGCGAGCAGCTCCATAAGGCAATGGAGATGATAGAGCAGGAGGGGAAGGGAGTAATCATATACATGCAGCAGGAGGGTAGGGGCATCGGACTGATGAACAAGATTGCCGCCTATAAACTGCAGGAGGAAGGACTCGACACTGTGGAGGCGAACATCCACCTCGGTTTCAAGCCTGACGAGCGAGACTATGGCTGTGGAGCGCAAATGTTGCGCCACCTTGGTGTGCACAAGATGCGCCTCATGACCAACAATCCCACCAAGAGGGTAGGACTGGAGGCTTACGGTCTTGAGATAGTGGAAAACGTGCCCATTGAAATCAAGCCTAATGAGTACGACTACAAATATCTGAAAACGAAAAAAGACAGAATGGGGCATACCCTCCATTTGTCTTAAAAATAATCTTTATTAAAAAAAATGGCATGAAGAAGTAAAAAAACGTCTGTTTTTCTTCCGATTAACAAATAAAATGATTACTTTTGCACGTAAAAACAAATTAAAATCAAATTATGGCACAATTATCTGACCGATTGCAACGACTTGCGCCATCTGCCACATTGGCAATGTCGCAAAAGAGTAGCGAAATGAAAGCACAAGGCATTGATGTAATCAACATGAGCGTGGGTGAGCCAGACTTTAACACGCCTGACCACATCAAGGAGGCTGCCAAGAAGGCCGTAGATGAGAACTATTCGAGATATTCGCCTGTGCCTGGATATCCTGACTTGAGAAAGGCAATCGTAGCTAAACTGAAGAATGAGAATAACCTTGACTACACTGTCAACGAGGTGCTCGTGTCAAACGGAGCAAAGCAGAGTGTCTGCAACACAGTGATGGCTCTCGTCAATCCTGGCGACGAGGTAATCATACCCGCACCTTATTGGGTGTCATATCCGCAGATGGTGAAGTTGGCTGGTGGCAATCCCGTCATCGTTGAGGCTGGCTTTGATCAGAACTTCAAGATGACTCCGGAGCAACTTGAGGCGGCTATCACTCCGAAGACCCGACTCCTTATACTCTGTTCGCCAAGCAACCCAACGGGAAGCGTGTATTCAAAGGATGAGTTGAAGGGGCTGGCTGAAGTGATAAAGCGCCACGACGACCTCTTCGTGCTGGCTGACGAGATATACGAGCACATCAACTACATTGGCCGCCACGAGAGTATCGCGCAGTTCGAGGGTATGAAGGAGCGAGCAATAATCGTAAACGGTGTGTCAAAGGCATATGCCATGACCGGTTGGCGCATTGGCTATATAGCTGCTCCAGAATGGATTGTCAAGGGCTGCAACAAGTTGCAGGGTCAATATACCAGTGGACCTTGTTCGGTGAGCCAGAAAGCCGCCGAGTTTGCCTACACCGCTTCACAGGAGTGCGTTGAGCAGATGCGTCAGGCTTTTGAGCGTCGGCGCGACCTTATCGTGGAGCTTGCCAAGGACATCCCCGGACTTGAGGTTAACGTTCCCGAAGGAGCTTTCTATCTCTTCCCAAAGTGCAGCAGTTTCTTCGGCAAGCGCAATGGCGACACTGTGGTGAACAATTCCTCCGATCTTGCGCTTTATTTGCTTGAGGTAGGCCATGTCGCTACAGTTGGCGGTGATGCCTTCGGCGACCCGGAGTGTTTCCGTATGAGTTATGCCACAAGCGACGACAACATCCGCGAGGCTATGCGAAGAATAAAGGTTGCGTTGGCAGAATTGAAGTAAAAAACAGCGTACAACCCTCCCGACAATATTAAATATGAAAAAAGTTTGGGTTAAAAGTTCTTAATTATCGCGGATTTTCTTTGTAATTTGTTATCTTTGTGCCTTGATTGGAGGCATCTATTGATGGCAAACACTCATATTACAGAGAATAAACACTAAAATTAATATTATTCACAAATAACAAAAAATTTAAAATTATTAATTATGG
>JBJEKR010000195.1:0-29918 GCA_051878735.1 Prevotella sp.
TCTCTTGCCAAGAGATGAAGCGATTTGCACAACACTTTTCTCCCAGATGTTTTTTGTGACGTTAGACACGTCACCTCTTATGCTATGGAACTGAGTACCTTTTTGTTGGCGCAGTCAACAAGGGTGTTGTCGAACGATTTTAGATAGATGCGCGTTGTGCGTTCTGAGGTGTGTCCCATTGCAGCACTGATGGCTGAGACGGAAACATCCTGGCTCTTGGCTATGCTCGCCCAAGAGTGACGTGCCACGTAAGAGGTTAGTTTTGAGGTGAGTTCAAGCTGTTTGCCCAGTTTCTTAAGATGATGGTTAATGAGGTGTATCTTGTTCTGGTATTGCTTCATCTCGTCCTGGCCTGTACGTGTGATAAGAGGAAGAAGGTAAGGAGAATCGTCGCTTTGGTATTTATCTACCAACTGTTGCATGCAAGGTTCCCAACGGATGTAAATACGCTGTCCTGTCTTTTGACGGCAGTAGGAAAGATACTTGCCTTGAATGTCACTTTTCTTCAGTTTGGCGATGTCTATCAACGACATGCCGCAGGTGTATAGACTGAAGAGGAAAATGTCACGGGCTAAGTCGTCGGCGGAATCAGGAGGAAGTATTAGTGCCTTGAGTTTCCTTATTTCTTCGGCATTGACGGCACGCTTCACGGTCTTGGCAATGCCTGTATAGACATGTGCGAATGGATTTTGTTGCGCAGTGAGCCCCTGCTCCACTGCCTGATTGTATATGGCACGCAGATTGCGCATATAAAAAGAGGTGGTGTTAGGGCAGAGACCCAGTCTTTTCAGATATGTCTCGTAACTAAGCATCAGCGAGGCATCCATCCCCTCGAAGGTAAGAAGTCTGTCGCCCATAAACCGCTTGAAGCTATCTATTGAGGTCTGATACTTGGCGGCAATGGCGTTATACCCCTCTACCCTTTTCTTGCCTACAAGCATTTCCGCAAATGCGATAACGTCATCAGAGTGCTCTTTCTTCAAGAATCGCCGAACGACATCATCTGCCAGATAGCTCATGCGACTATGGTCGAGGGCAAGTATGATGAGTTGCAGTCGTGACATGTCGCGTTTCAATGCCTCCTGCACGGCATGTAGATAACGAATGCGCTCTGAATGAATGTCTTTAGGAACCACCACCGATTGCCTTGCAGCATCCCATTCCTCGGAATAGAGTCTATAGTCCGTAGAGAACTGACGCACCACACGTTTATGTATCACTTGAATGAACAACGTGCCCTGTTTCCCCGAAACAGAAGAAGCACGAAACTTGAGTTTTGTTGTTGCCATATTGATAAAACCTTAATCAAAAATTATTATAAGTAATAATGATAACAGGATGTGCGGTCTATGACAACACATTTCGCAAAGCTGATATGTTAAAACTCCAAAAACTTTGAAAATAATCTCGCCCATATCGCAACCAATACAAAGAAATACACTACCTTTGTAGGTGTCAAGGTGCATGTAGCCTTGATCATAAAAAGAGAAACTTTAGACGAGAAAGAATGAGATACCACGAAGTGACATTTATTATTGAGGGGCCAGAGAGCATGATGCAGGACGCACGTGACCTTTTGGCTGCAATGGCCGGTGATACAGGATTCGAGACATTCGAGGAGTGCGAAGACGGCCTGAAAGGTTATGTTCAGATGGACATGTTTGACGAGGATGCCTTGAAGGAAGCCATCGCCAGCTTCCCGTTCGAGGACATGAGAGTTACATACACAGTGGCGGAGGCAGAGTATCGCGACTGGAACGAGCAATGGGAACAGGAAGGCTTCGAACCTATCGTCGTTGACAACCGCTGCATAATCCATGACGGACGGCACGTGCCAGACAACATCCCGGAAGGCACCATTAGCGTGGAGATTGATGCCAAGCTTGCCTTCGGCACCGGCACGCACGAAACCACAAGAATGATAGTACGACAGATTCTCGACTCAGAAGTGAAAGGCAAGACAATGCTCGACTGCGGCTGTGGCACGGGAATACTTGGCATTGTGGCATTGCTCTGTGGAGCAGACAAAGTGGTAGGATATGACATTGACGAATGGAGTGCCGACAACGCCCGTCACAATGCGATAATAAACCAAGTGGAGGATCGATACAATACGCTATTGGGAGATGCCAAAGTATTGCAAGGCGTTGACGAGACGTTCGACATGGTCGTTGCAAACATAAACAGGAACATTCTCGTCAATGACATGCCTGCTTTTGTTGAAAAGATGAAAGAGGGTGGATTATTGGTTTTAAGCGGTTTCTATGAAAACGACATTATAAACCTGAGACAGAGGGTGTTATCACTTGGATTAAAGGAAGAGCGGAAAGAAGTTGACAACAACTGGGCCATGCTTGTTTTCAGTCGTCGCCACCAATAGTAAGCCTACGTAGGTCGTAAAAGCTACCATTGTAGATATTGAAATCCACATATCCCTTTATGCCTGGCAGCTTGCCACAATCGGTGTGCTGCCAGAATTTCCATTTTCCCTTATACTCCACTTTGTCCACATAATAATGTGCAATCCAATATGGGTACTCGTCAAATATCGGATCGCTAAGATATTTCATCTTAAATTTATAATAGGTGTAGATGATAGGCTTGACGTTATACCTCTTTTCCACTATGTCAAGCCATGTTAATACACTCTTCTTAAATTCCTCGTCGGTTTGCTCCTTTGCCTTGTGCTCAACGTCGAGTACAGGCGGCAGGTCACCCCTTTCCAGCTGCACACTATTGAGGAAATGTTCAGCTTGATCCTTTGCAGAAGAATGAATGCTCCAGAAATGATATGCGCCCCTAATGAAGCCATATTCACGAGCCTGATAGAAATTGTCGTCAAAGTTCTCGTCAATCTTTGTAGCCCCTTCCGTAGCCTTTATCATGACAAAACGAACTGGACACTTCTCTATCATTCCGTTGTTTCTCAACTTGTCCCAGTCAATGTTTCCTTGATAGTGGCTGATATCGATGCCATGTATCTCATAGCCTTCAGGATATGAGATGTCTCCATACAATGCACGCCATCTAAATCCGAAAGGCGAGACGAAGAAATAGTAGAAGAAAGCCACATAGAGTGCCACTACAACAGTTCCACCAAGCCACCACGCCCATCCCGGCAATTTCTGCAATAGTCGAACAAATGCGTTCGGCCTTTTCCTACGAACAGGACTATTGTATCTTCTTTTGCGTGGTGAGGACATGTTATGTTTTCTGTGGGGAGGTAGGGAGTAGATAAATGCTTGTAGTGTAAGTTGTGGAGCATAGAATGTAGAAGGTGAGGCTGTCCAGTATTCTCTACCTTACACCCTCAACCTTCTATCTTTCTATTCTCTAAACCCGGAATAAATTACGACTGCTCCAAGAGAAGAGTCTTCGTTGGCTGATCGCAAACCTCAGAAGGACCAAAGTACTGTATTGGACCAGGGTAAACGAACTCCGTCTCGCGAGCCCATCTTGTGCGATGAGCAACGAAATACTTGTATGGTTTACCGTCAAGTTCAACGAGAGCCTTGCGAATCACTGGCTTCATCTGTCCATTACGCTTCTCCATGTTCATCATCATGGTGATAGGAATACCACCTGCAATCCACTCGTCAACAGGCTTTGAGGTGTTCTTCACCGAAGACATGTAGCCCGTCTTGCCGGCAGCAATGAGCATGGCGGCGTTGAAACCAAGCGAATAGCAATAGTCAGCATCAAAATTGGATGGAGCAGCACAACGTCCTTCATATCCGAAGAAGTGGTGCTGTGTTGAGAACTTGCCGCTGAAGATGCCGTCCTTCTTCCATTGTGCCAGCTTCTTGCCAACCATTTCGGCAAGGAGTTGCTCTGTCTCGATGAGCGATACCTGTACGTTGCCGTGTGGGTCGCGCTCAAGAGCGAGCTGACGCGATACTGACAGAGGCAGACTCTTGAAGATGGCTGCATTCTCGTCGGAAAGATGCTTCAGCACATAGTCGATCTTCTTGTCGTCGGCAACCATGTCGAAGTCGGCCTGGTTTGCGGCAAGCATATCGTTTAGCTCAGCAATGAGCCTCTTGATGGCAGGAATGAATTCGATGAGACCCTCTGGCACGAGAACCACGCCGTAGTTCATGCCACGTGTTGCACGGTCGGCAACGGCATCGGCAATGTATGTCACTACATCGTCGAGCGACTGGTTCTTTGCCTCAACCTCTTCACCTATAAGGGTGATGTTTGGACGAGTCTGAAGAGCGCACTCAAGAGTGACGTGAGAAGCGGAACGACCCATGAGCTTAATGAAGTGCCAGTATTTCTTGGCAGAGTTGCAGTCGCGCATGATGTTACCAATGACCTCAGAGTAAACCTTTGTGGCTGTATCGAAACCGAAAGACGTCTCGATCTCCGAGTTCTTCAGGTCGCCGTCGATGGTCTTAGGACAACCGATAACCTGCACGCCGGCATCAATAGCCTTGTAATATTCTGCAAGCACGCAAGCGTTGGTATTGGAGTCGTCGCCACCAATGATTACAAGAGCCTTGATGTCGAGAGCCTTAAGAATCTCCAGACCCTTGTCGAACTGCTCCTTCTTCTCAAGCTTTGTACGTCCTGAGCCGATAATGTCGAAACCACCGGTGTTGCGATACTCGTCGATGATGTCGGCTGTCAGCTCCATATAGTTATGGTCAACGAGGCCGCCAGGACCAAGAATGAAACCGAAGAGTCTGTTCTCAGGGTTCAGTTTCTTGATACCGTCGAAAAGTCCTGAGATGACATTGTGTCCACCAGGAGCCTGTCCACCCGAGAGAATAACTCCCACGTTGATGGCAACCGCTGTTGGTTCTCCTTCCGTCGGCTCAAACTTTAGGTATGGCATGCCATAAGTGTTAGGGAAGAGCTTCTCCACCTCTTCCTGGTCGGCAACTGACTGTGTCGGTTCACCCTCGACAGCCTTCAATGCGCCACGCAAAGCCTTTGGCAATTTCGGCTGATATGCGGCACGGGCAATCTGTAATGCACTTTTTTCCATAAGTAGCAAAATATATTAATTTATTATAATGTTTAACGTCTAATGCGTTTTCAACTGCAAAAGTAACAATTTTCGTTGAGAAATAAGAAAGAAATAGAGTGAAAAACACTATTTTAATATTTTTTTTTAGTGAAATCAAGCCTATATCGAAAATTTTGCTTAACTTTACCTCGAAATTCATGAACAACAAATATAAACAACAAAAAAATGGCAAAAAGGAAAGATTTGAAAAGAGTCATAGACAGTATCTGCACCGACCTCGCAGCAGAAGTTGTGGCCGTTTCACTTTATGATTCTAAACCAGCAGAAGAGAATGTGTTGGCAATTATCAACACAATCTTTAAAATACGTAACAACTACATTGCACGTATCTCGTACATCGAACCAGGCATGCCTGCCAAGGCTTATTTCAAGGACCTCATAGAGAACTTCAACAACGATACCATTGAGGTTCTTGACCAAATCAGCAATCTCAACTAACGACTTATGTGGAGAGCATTTTGTCAATGGGTTCTGTATAAACGCTTGGGATGGAAGGTTGACGTTACAGAAGACCATCCCGACAAATATATCATCTGTCTGGCACCACACACCAGCAACTGGGACTTCATCCTCGGACAATTCTATTCCGGAGCGGAGCGAATGAACTGCAATTTCCTCATGAAGAAAGAGTGGTTTTTCTGGCCCATGGGTCTTCTGATGAGACGCTTGGGCGGTATTCCCGTTTGGCGTTCAAGGAAAAGCAGCATGACAGACAACCTGGCTCAGACAGCCAAGGAGATGAAATCGTTTCACCTCGCCGTCACTCCTGAAGGCACTCGCTCTGCCAATCCCGACTGGAAAAAGGGGTTCTATTTCATAGCATTAAAGGCCAACCTTCCCATACTGTTGTATGGAATAGACTATGAGAAGCGTACCATAACTTGCAGGAAGACAATCATTCCCAATGGCGACTTGGAAACCCAGATGAGAGAGATAAAGGATTATTTCAAGGATTTCAAGGGCAAGATTCCCAAGAACTTTGCAATATGATAATAAGGAGTCAAGGAGTTTGAGATACTTATATATTATAATATGTATAGCTCTGTTCGCCGCAAAAGCCGATGGACAGAGACGTGTTGGGTTGTGGGGACACATAGACCATGACGGTGAGCCTTGGGTAAGGAATGTGTCGCTGGCATACAAGCCCACGGAAGGACTCTACAATCGCCACATAGCCGTATGGGCGAGCCATGGCAGATACTACGACACGGCAAAAGGCAAGTGGAAATGGCAGAGGCCCAATCTTTTCTGTACCAACGAAGACCTGTTCACGCAAACCATCGTGGTGCCATACCTGATTCCCATGCTTGAGAATGCGGGAGCCAATGTGTTCACGCCAAGGGAGCGCGACTGGCAGACAAACGAGATAATTATCGACAACGACACTCCTATGCAGGGAACCGCATACATTGAGGCCGAAGCCAACGGCGAGTGGAAGATGACAGAGAAGCCAGGCTTCTCATTCCATCACGGACAATACCACGACGAGGAGAATCCATTCGAGGCAGGCACGGCACGCATGTCCAAGGTCACGCGCAGCAAGAAAAGATTCAACATAATCTCCTACCAGCCATACATACCGGAAGAGGGACGATATGCTGTGTACGTAAGCTATCAGACGCTAAAGAGAAGCATCGACGACGCTACATACACTGTATGGCACAAGGGTGAGAAGACCACTTTCAAGGTAAACCAACGAATGGGTGGCGGCACGTGGGTTTACCTCGGTACCTTCGACTTCGACAAAGGCTCAAGCGAGTTCAACAGAGTGGAGCTGACATCGCAGAGCAGACACAGAAAGGGCGTGGTAACCTCCGATGCCGTGAGATTCGGCGGAGGTATGGGAAACATCGAGCGTGGTGGAACGACAAGCAACATGCCACGATGCCTCGAAGGTGCACGCTACTATGCCCAATGGGCAGGAATGTCATATAACACATACAGCCCCAAGAAAGGAACCGACGACTATAGCGACGACATCAACGTGCGTTCGCTGATGACGAACGTCATTGGCGGCGGATCATGCTACATGCCGTCGAGAGAAGGACTCGGAGTGCCCATAGAGCTGTCGTTGGCAGTGCACAGCGATGCCGGCTACCGCACCGACGACACATCGCTGATAGGCTCACTCGCCATCTGCACCACCAACCATAACGATGGAAGACTCAATGCCGGAATATCACGTCTGGCATCGCGCGACTTTGCGCAAACGCTTCTTGACAACATCGGCAACGACCTTGGACAGAAATATGGCTTTTGGCCCATACGCGAACTACGCGACCAGAACTATTCTGAGACAAGACTGCCCGAAGTGCCGAGCGCGATAATCGAGACACTGTCGCACCAGAATTTCAACGACATGAAACTTGGACTTGACCCCGACTTTCGCTTCACCTTCGCGCGTTCAATCTACAAGAGCATACTAAAGTTCATCACACGTCAGCATGGCGACGACTACACCGTAACGCCATTGACACCCACCAACTTCAACATAGAATTAGACGACAATGGCAATGCCACACTATCATGGACGGCAGTAACAGATCCCAACGAGCCGACGGCAAAGCCTACGGGATATGTTATCTATACCGCAACAGGAAGTGCCGACTTCGACAACGGCAGGAGTACAGGTCGTAAAACCGAATATCAGATACAACTTGAGCCAGGAGTGCTATACAGCTTCCGCATAGCAGCTACGAACAAGGGCGGTTGCAGTTTCCCCTCAGAAGTTCTGTGTGCCCTATATAATCCACTGTCACAGAAGCAGATAAAGATTGTCAACGGTTTCAGTCGATTGTCGGCACCAGCCATAATAAGCTCGGGCAATGTCAAGGGATTCGACATGAATGTCGATGCCGGCATCACTTACGGCAAGACATTAGGATTCTGCGGACAACAGACGGTATTCAACACCAAAACGGCAGGCATTGAGGGACCAAGCGGTTGGGGTTACAGCGGCTCAGAACTGGAGGGACAAGTGATAGCCGGCAACGATTTCAACTATGTCTGCACCCATGCAGAGGCAATTCAGGCAGCAGGAGCTTATTCGATAAGCAGCTGTTCGCGCGAAGCCATAGAGGAAGGCAAGACATCACTTTCCGGATGCCACATGGTTGACGTAATACTCGGCTTGCAAACATCCAACGACAACAAACAGCCAGCTTACAAGACATTTACTCCAAAGCTGTCAGAACAACTGCGGTCATTCACGCAGCGTGGAGGCTCGTTGCTTGTCAGCGGAGCTTATGTCGCAAGAGACATGCAAAGCCTCGAAGACAGCCAATACATACGCGACCTGCTTCGTTGCGAGTATGGCGGCTCCTATACCGAAACGTCAGACATCATCAGCGGCACGTCAACGCAGTTGAGGTTCCATCACTCGCTCAACGCATCGCACTATGCCGCACTGTCACCAGACATCCTCTCCCCCATAGCTCCGGCTTTCGCCACCCTTGCCTATGCCAACGGTCAGGCAGCCGCCACGGCATACGCAGGCAGCGACTACCATGCCATAGCTCTCGGTTTGCCATTCGAGTGCATAGCCGACCGAAACGGTCGGAATGCCTTGATGCGTGGCTTTCTCGACTTCTTAATGAAATGAGAGGGAAAGGTCAGGGAACAATATTCGATAATAAAGTAAACAATATAATAATATGTATAAGATCCAATCAAACCCGTCAGGAACAAGAAGCATCTCCATAAGCGAGACGCATCTTAAAACCATAAGGAAATATCAGCTTTTCCGCGACCTCATCGACAGTAATGGATTCGTTGACGAGCAAGTACTCGACAAGCTGAAACTGAACATCAGGGCAATGCTCGAGACAGAAACGCTAAAGGACAACAGCCTTCTCGACCTGTGTCTTGATGTCATCTATCATTCCAACATGAAAGCCTTTGGCCTCCAGCAGCTTGTGTTGCTCTACATTAATTGGCTGGACGCTGAAAAGGCTAACGAAAACGACGAGAAGAAGGAAGAAGAGGTATGAAAGAATACCAACTCACCGATTTCCTTCCCACGACGAAGAAAGAACTTGACATACGTGGTTGGGATTCCCTCGACGTAATACTCTTCTCTGCCGACGCATACGTTGACCACCCCTCGTTTGGAGCCGCCGTCATAGGGCGCACACTTGAGGCGGCGGGATATCGTGTGGCAATAGTGCCGCAACCCGACTGGCACGGCGACTTCCGCGACTTCAAGAAGCTGGGTCGCCCGCGTCTTTTCTTCGGCATAGCTCCCGGTTGCATGGATTCCATGGTGAATAAATACACCGCCAATCGCCGTCTGCGCTCCGAAGATGCCTATAGCCCTGACGGTCGCCATGACATGCGCCCCGAATATCCCACCATCGTCTATACTAATATATTGAAGCAACTCTTCCCCGACACTCCCGTAGTGCTCGGTGGCATAGAGGCGTCGATGCGCCGCCTCACGCATTACGACTATTGGCAGGACAAGTTACGTCCCTCAATACTTTGCGACAGTCATGCCGACATGATCATCTACGGCATGGGAGAGAAGCCAATAATCGAACTATGCAGGAAAATGAGTGAGGGATATGCCATCAGCGACATCAAGGACATTCCACAAACCGTCTATCTTGCATCGAAAG
The DNA here is from genome assembly GCA_051878735.1 of Prevotella sp. Taxonomy (GTDB): domain Bacteria; phylum Bacteroidota; class Bacteroidia; order Bacteroidales; family Bacteroidaceae; genus Prevotella. Next base: position 9,652 of record JBJEKR010000195.1, read on the forward strand.
GCGATGTGCCTCCAGCCAATTCCGCGACAGCCGACATAGTGCTCAACAGCCACGAGACGTGTCTGAAGGACAAACGTGCCGAGGCAGAGAACTACCGTCATATAGAGGAGGAGTCGAACAAGATACATGCCTGCCGACTGCTACAGGACGTAGGCAGCAAGACGGTAGTCGTCAATCCTCCCTACCCGCCCATGACGACAGAGGAACTCGACGCAACCTTCGACCTGCCCTACACCCGTCTTCCTCATCCGAAATACAAGGGTAAGCGCATACCGGCATACGAGATGATAAAGTTCTCGGTGAACATCCATCGCGGATGTTTTGGCGGCTGTGCCTTCTGCACCATCTCAGCACATCAAGGGAAATTCATCGTCTGCCGCTCGAAGGAGAGCATACTCAAGGAAGTCAAGAAGGTTGCCGCCATGCCCGACTTCAAAGGCAATTTGTCGGACCTCGGCGGTCCTTCGGCAAACATGTACGGCATGGGAGGACGAAACAAGAAGGCATGTGAGAAATGCGCCCGACCAAGTTGCATACACCCGCAGATATGCCCCAACCTCGATACCGACCACTCACGACTGATTGACATCTATCGTAGTGTGGACGCCCTTCCTGAAATACGCCGCAGCTACATCGGAAGCGGCGTGCGCTACGACCTGTTGCTCCATCGTTCCAAGGACGAGGCAACAAACCGAGCTGCGGAGGAATACACACGCGAACTCATCGAGCGTCATGTCAGCGGTCGATTAAAGGTTGCGCCGGAGCATGTCAAGGACAATGTGCTAAACCTTATGCGCAAGCCGTCGTTTAAGCAATTCCGTGAGTTTAAGCGCATTTTCGATCGCATCAACGCCGAATGTGGCCTGCGCCAGCAAATCATTCCATACTTCATCAGCAGCCATCCCGGATGCCACGAGGTTGACATGGCAGAACTTGCCATAATAACGAAGAGTCTTGATTTCCATCTTGAGCAAGTGCAAGACTTTACCCCCACCCCAATGACCATCAGCACAGAGACGTGGTACACGGGCTTCGACCCATACACGCTGGAACCGGTGTTCAGCGCACACACTCCCGAAGAGAAACTCCACCAACGACAGTATTTCTTCTGGTACAAGCAAGATACAATACGCGACATTGAACGCTCGCTAAAGGCAATGGGACGAGCTGACCTGATACAAAAACTAAGGGGTGGAAACAATAGTGGACATCAACATCATGAAAATAATAGAACAACAGAGCATAGGGAAAGACCCCAAGAAAAAAAACGAGGACATCATCGTAGTCACCGATGACTTCATTGCCGTCATCGACGGCAGCACAAGCAAGTCGAAACGGCGTGTCAGCCTATTTTCCTCCAACGGCAGATACGCTGCAAAGATCATTGCGCGCTACATCCGCCACATGCCGTCGAAGACCACCTCTTCCGAATTCTGCAAAGGCGTTACGGCAGCCATAGCACGCAAATACGGCAAACGGAACATTGAGAGATATTTCAACCATCCGGAAGAGCGTCTCACCGCCTCGTGCATAGTGTACAGTCGGCTGCGCCGTGAGGTATGGATGGTCGGCGACTGCCAATGCCTCATAGGCGACAACTATTTCGACAATCCCAAGCCTTCAGAGCAAAAGATGGCAGAAATGCGTTCCATTGAGGTGCGCCGGCTCCTTGCCGAGGGGAAAGCCACTATGGAAAGCCTGCTTGAACACGACATAGCGCGAGAAGCCATCTTGCCACAACTGATAGCAGAGATGAGCAACCAAAACGTTACGTACTCCGTTGTCGATGGTTTCCCAATACCCCGCGACAAAGTGCGCGTAATTCCTCTCGATTTCAGTCGCTGGACAATAGTCCTTGCCTCCGACGGGTATCCATTTCTCCGCCCCACCCTCGCAGAATCAGAGGAGGCTCTTGCGGAGCAACGCAGGCGCGACCCGTTGAACATAGACGTCTTTAAGGCGACAAAATCTTTCCTTCCCTCAAACAACTCCTTCGACGACAGGTCGTACATTCGTTTCGAGGTGTAAGAGCAAAGTTTATTGTAAAAAAGAAGTTCAAGGAGTTAAGGGAATTCCCCTAACTCCTTGAACTCCAAGAAGATCCTTACTTACAGCAAGCGCAGGGCTTAAGCTGCTTGAAAAAGTCGTTGCCCTTGTCGTCAACAAGTATGAATGCAGGGAAGTCCTCAACAGTAATCTTCCAAATTGCCTCCATGCCCAACTCAGGATACTCAACGCACTCTATGCTCTTGATAGAGCTTTGCGACAGTACGGCAGCAACGCCACCTATAGTTCCGAGATAGAAACCACCATGCTTCTTGCATGCCTCAGTGACACAGTCGCCACGATTGCCCTTTGCAATCATCACGAGGCTTGCGCCGTTGGCCTGGAACTCGTCAACGTATGGATCCATGCGGTTTGCCGTGGTTGGTCCCATCGAGCCACAAGGATAACCCTCCGGAGTCTTTGCAGGTCCTGCATAAAGAATTGGGTGATCCTTGAAATACTGTGGCATTCCCTCGCCGGCATCGAGACGAGCCTTGAGCTTTGCGTGGGCAATGTCGCGTGCCACGATAATCGTACCCTTCAGGTTGACGCGAGTGCTGACAGGATATTTTGTCAGTTCGGCGCGAACGGCATCGATACCCTTGTCAAGGTCAATCTCTATGCCCTTTGGTCCTTCGCCCGGATTGCGCATCTCCTCTGGTATAAGCTCCGTTGGACAGTCGTCCATCTTCTCAAGCCAAATACCATCCTTGTTAATCTTCGCCTTGATGTTGCGGTCGGCAGAACAGCTAACACCCATACCGATAGGACAGCTTGCTCCGTGGCGTGGCAGACGAATGACGCGAATGTCGTGGGCAAGATACTTGCCACCGAACTGTGCGCCGAGGCCAATCTTGTGGGCTTCCTTCAACAGCTTTTCCTCAAGGTCGATGTCGCGGAAAGCACGTCCTGTCTCGTCGCCCGTAGTAGGCAAACTGTCGTAGTATTTTATTGAGGCGAGCTTCACGGTCAGCAGGTTCTTCTCTGCCGATGTGCCGCCGATGACGAAGGCGATGTGGTAAGGTGGACAGGCAGCTGTTCCGAGATGCTTCATCTCCTCAACGAGGAATGGCAGCAGAGTGCCCTCGTTCTGTATCGTTGCCTTGGTCATTGGGTAGAAATAGGTCTTGTTGGCAGAGCCACCACCCTTAGCTACCATCACGAATCGGTATTCGTCGCCTTCCACTGCCTCGATGTCAATCTGTGCTGGCAGGTTGCAACGAGTGTTCACCTCGTCGTACATGTTCAGCGGGGCGTTCTGCGAATAGCGCAGGTTGTCCTGTGTGTATGTATTATATACTCCAAGCGAAAGTGCCTCTTCGTCCTCAAAGTCCGTCCACACGCGCTGTCCCTTTTCTCCGTGAATGATAGCCGTGCCTGTATCTTGGCAGAAAGGCAGAATGCCCTTGCAAGCCGTCTCGGCATTGCGCAGGAACTGGAGGGCAACATACTTGTCGTTCTCCGAAGCCTCCGGGTCGGTAAGGATTTTTGCCACCTGCTCGTTGTGTTCGCGGCGCAGCATGAACTCCACATCGTGGAAAGCCTGCTGTGCAAGCTGAGTAAGTGCCTCTTTTGTAACTTTGAGAATAGTTTTACCCTCAAACTCACCAGTCGATACCCCCTCCTTGGTCAGGAGTCGGTATTCGGTGTTGTCATCGCCCAACTGGAACATTGGGGCATACTTGAATTCAGGAATATTTGCCATATTTTTTCGTTTTAAATTAGTGTCTTTGTTTGTGGATGGAGAGGTGTGGAGCATGACATCACCACCCCGAAGTGGAACCTCCTCCGCCTGTGCTACCGCCTCCCCAGCTTCCACCAGAGAAGCCACCGCCAGAGAAGCCGCCTCCTCCACGCCGTCCGCCACCGAGCATAGAGCCTATTATCATGCCGTTGACGATGTCGCTGTTGTTGTTGGGAGTGATGTCATGGTCTTTAGTGACTATCTTTCCGCAATTGCGACAGATGTAGGTGTCACGTCGATAGGTTCTGTTCCCCTTCTTGATTACATTAGACGACATGCGCTTCAGAGCCGATTTCTTGCAGTAAGGGCAACGACGGCTCACACGGTCTATAAGCCAAACAAGCGACATGAAGATCACCACCATTGTGGCAATGATGGCCACTGCTGCATACCAAGGGAATTCCTCTTCCTCGCCTTCCTGCTCGGGTTTCATTGAGCCGTCGAGAACGTCGCACGACGCCTTCACACCGTCAATCATGCCACGGTCGATATTGCCTTCCTTGAATCGTGGCACCATATAGCGTTCGGCAATTCGCCTTGTCATTGCATCGGTCATGGTACCTTCTATGCCGTAGCCGGTGGTGAAGCGCAGGCGACGTATGTCCTCGACATAGAGAATCAACATTCCACCATTTGTCTTTTTGCCGCCAATGCCCCAGGTACGGAACAGTTCGTGGGCAAAGTCGAATATGTCTGCCTCGCCTATTGAGGGTAGCATGATGACAGCCACCTCAATGCCTGTCTTTTGCTTCAGTTGTGCGAGCATGACGTTAATGCTGTCACGTGCCGCAGTGCCAAGCAGAGCCTCCGGGTCGCTGACGCGCTGGCGCGAGTCGCTGAGCTGCACGTTTGGCACCTCTGCCACCGTGTAGCTCTTGGCAAGAACAATGGTTGCCATCACGAGGAACACAACCATTATGGAAAGCCGAGACAGTATTGACTTCATATCCTACCCTCTACCCTTTTCCTTCTTAATCCATTTAAAACTCAACCTTCGGTGCCGTCTCAGCTCCCTTCTCAGCCTCAAAGTAGGCTTTCTTCTCGAAGCCGAACATTCCGGCAAAGATATTCTTTGGGAAAGAGCGGATGACGGTATTGTAGTTCTTTGCAGCATCGTTGAAGTCGCGGCGGGCAACGTTGATGCGGTTTTCAGTGCCCTCAAGCTGCGACTGCAGCTCAAGGAAGTTCTGGTTTGCCTTCAGGTCGGGATATTTCTCCACGATAACCATCAGACGACCGAGAGCGGAAGAAACGCCCGACTGTGCCTTCTGATACTCTGCCAGCTTCTCGGGAGTGATGTTCTCGGGGTCAACCTTTACCGAGGAGGCCTCGCTACGTGCCTTCACCACACTTTCGAGCGTTTCGCTCTCGTGTGCGGCATATCCCTTCACGGTGCTCACGAGATTTGGAATGAGGTCGGCGCGACGCTGATACTGCGTCTCCACGTCAGCCCATTTTCCCTGTACTCCCTCGTCAAGCGTTACCATACCATTGTAGGCGGAAATCGCCCACATTATCACAATCACTACGATAGCCACTGGAATAATCCATGCAAGATGTTTCTTAATACTCATAATACCTTATATATATAATATCAGATTGCAAAATTAATTATTATATTTGACACCCGCAAGTATTTTACATTTTTTATTATGTTTCCATAGAGTTTGAAGCCAGCTCTTCCGTTCAATAATATTTAATATTTGTTGCAAGGTCAAAATCGACATAAATAAAGTTGTGTTCGCACACAAGGACTTGATTTGTATCAATAAAGGGCAAAAAACCGACAATTTGATTCAAAAAACTATTGACAGATAACAAAAAAAGTCGTACCTTTGCAATGTCAAAAGACAAGACGGCATGAGAATGTCACACAAAAGAAGATAGGTTTTTAGTTATTTAGATATTATTTGTTTCATAGACAATGTTTTTGGTTAGGTAATAGATTGTTAGTTTTAGGTTATTTGATTTTAGGTTTTTAGTTAGGTAATAGATTGTTATTTTAGGTTTTGATTCGGTATTAGTTAGGTAATGAAGATTGATTCGTAAACGGATAACAATGATGCAGGCAAAGCCGTGAGGCTGAGCCTTCGCTGGAGGGAGGATTCTCCAAAATGAGTCATCAAGGAGGAGAATTTGAGAGAATATTAATAATTCCAATAGGCAACGCCGTCAGGACAATGGTTCTTGACGGCGTTGTTATCATTCCGGCGTTTCCTCGTCAAAAAGCCTGTCGAACACCTCACGGAGACGCGAGCGGTCAACAATAATGTCGCGAACCTCCTTTAGCTTGCGTGCATTGTCTGACTGTGGAATCCAAAGTTTCATATATCCGTTGACGGAGTATTTGTTCTCCATGTGTTCAACAAATCGCCTCCATTGCCCTTCCTTGTCGAGCTGTGGATAGTTTGACAGCCCGAACTCTATCGTGCGGCGGAACACCGTCTCGGGATCAAGGTCGCGATCGGCTTCCGCCACTATTCTCCCATAGATGCTGCGTGGTGCATGTGCAGCCGATGCACGATGGTCCTCTATTGCCTCGCGCATTATCTTCAGTTGCTCGGCGGAAAACCAACGCTTGAGCCTTGCGTCAGCCGCGAGAATCTTTCCGCCCGTGATGTGGTGAATGGCCCGTGGCCCCGACATGCCAATGTCATGATATGCAGCGATGGTGTATGCCATGTTGATGTCGGCACCTACAACATTTGCCAACTCCAGCGACTGACGTATCACCCTCGTCACGTGTCCCGTGGAATGAGCCTTGTCGAATTTCTGGTATTCGGGCAGTATATTTTTCTCAATAAAGTCAACCAAATCGAGTGAAGCAATCTTGTTTAGCATGAATAATTATGTTTTATCGCTTATAATTCGTTAAAAAAATGTCTATTTGCTTGCAAATGTACACAATTATTTCTACTTTTGCAAGAAAGTAAAAAAGAAAAATAAGATTATATGCAAAATAAGGGTAAAGAAATGCTGGTTGAACACAACGTAAAGTGCAACTCGCCAAAGGCATGGCTGCTGGCGGCAAGACCAAAGACGCTGGCTGGGGCAGCCGTTCCCGTCATGATAGGGCTGGCCTTGGCATACACCGACACCACACTTTACGAGTACGACAACTTCAATTGGACGGCGGCCTTGCTGTGCTTTCTCTTTGCCATGATAATGCAAATCGACGCCAATTTCGTCAACGACTTCTTCGACTACTCGAAAGGAACCGACGATGCCGAGAAACGTCTTGGCCCACGGCGCGCCTGCGCACAAGGCTGGGTGAGCATCGACAAGATGAAACACGCCATTGCCCTAACCACATGCCTGGCTTGCCTCGTTGGATTGCCCCTTGTGCTCTTTGGCGGCCTTGAGATGATTCTCATTGGACTTTTTTGCGTTGTGTTCTGTTTCCTCTACACCACACATCTTTCCTATGTAGGATTGGGCGACTTGCTCGTACTGGTGTTTTTCGGCATCGTACCCGTCTGCACCATATATTACATTCAGTTCCACACCATCACTTCCACGGTGTTCTGGGCATCCGTCGCGTGCGGAACAGTAATCGACGCACTGCTTATAGTCAACAACTTCCGCGACCGCGACACCGATCGCGAGGCAGGCAAGAACACCATCGTCGTCAGAATTGGTGCGCAAAACAGCCTATTTCTCTATCTTGGCACCGGCTGGTGTGCATATCTCATCGGAATAATATTCTGGTTCGACGGCCACGTGCTTGCCTTTCTTCTTCCTACCATCTATGTCGTGCTGCACACCTTCACCTACTTGAAGATAAAACGCATCAACAAAGGCAAGGCTCTCAACCTCTGCCTTGGCGACACGGCACGCAACATCTTCATCTACGGATTGTTAGTGAGCCTGGGGTTGCTTATCTGAAATAAAGGAAATAAATCGCCGCAATGGCACCTAAAACTATTATGGTGATGATGGTGCGGAAAAGGCAGCTTGCCACTTTCTTCACTACAAAGAACCCTACAATGATGAGCAGCAGGATAAATACATAATATACGAAACTCTCCATTATCTTTTCATTATTTGTCGGAATGTCGTGGGAATCTGTGTCGTAAACTCCATCGGCTCGTGGGTCACGGGATGGGTGAAGCAGAGCATATAGGCATGAAGACACAGGCGATGCAACGGATCGTCGCCATTGCCGTATTTAATATCTCCGCACACGGGATGCCCCATGTCGGCAGAGTGTACGCGAATCTGGTTCTTGCGTCCCGTCTCCAGCTTATACTCCACAAGCGAGTAGTCGGTGGTGCGGTCAAGCACGTGGAAATGGGTCACGGCATACTTTCCACCATTGTCCGTAGGCGATGAATATGTGACGTAAGCCTTGTTGTCCTTCAGCCAGTTGGCTATGGTTCCGCCGTCGTCCATCATTTCACCACTTACCAAAGCCACATAACGGCGGTCATAGACGATGTCGTGCCAGTTGTGCTCGAAAATCTGCTCCGTCTCGATGTCCTTGGCATATACCATAAGCCCGCTGGTGTCGCGGTCGAGACGATGCACCACGTGTGCCCTGCACTTCTGGTGGCTTTTGCTGAAATAGTCGTCGAGCACACTCTTGACGTTGAGCGACGAGTGCCCCGCTGCCATCGACAGTATGCCGATGTTCTTCTCCACTACAACAAGCCAACGATCCTCATACACAATCTTCACATATCGACTCTTGAAAGCCGACTGGTTGCGCTTCGACTGGCTCACGGCAACCTTCATGCCCGGCTGGAGAGGAAAGTCGAACTGAGTGACGCACTTTCCATCGACCTTTATTCCCCTACCCTGCAGCGTCGCCTTCACCTTCGAACGGCTCGCGTCAAGATTGGCAAGAAGAAACTCGAGCAGCGGTTTCGGCTCACTCACGACCAAGTGCTTATAGTCGCCCGGTCGGTTATAACCATAGTTGTATTTCATTTTGCAAATACATTTTTCTGTTTTCGGGCGCAAAGTTACAAAAAATAATTCATTCCCACAACTGTATCGTCAAGGCTTTTTTGTATATTCTTGCAAAATAAATAAGGAACGGGTAAGAAAATCTTGACCTAAAGTAGCAAAAAGTAAGTTTTCTCTAAAATTTTCTGCAATTTTGTTTGTTTTTCCAAGAAAAAGATATAACTTTGCAACCGCTTAGAAAAAAGAAGAAATAAAGTTAGAAATACAAACAACTAAAAAAAGAAAAAGAATTATGAATGCAGCACAAGTTGTAGAGGAACTGAAAGTACGGTTCCCAAATGAGCCTGAGTATATCCAGGCAGTTAGTCAGGTACTCCCAACAATCGAGGAAGAGTACAACAAGCACCCAGAGTTCGAGAAGTCGAACCTCGTTGAGCGTCTTTGCATTCCTGATCGAGTTATCGAGTTCCGCGTAACATGGACAGACGATCAAGGCAAGGTGCAGACGAACATGGGCTACCGTATTCAGCATAACAACGTCATCGGCCCGTACAAGGGTGGTATCCGTTTCCACAAGTCGGTGAACCTCGGTATTCTGAAGTTCCTCGCTTTCGAGCAGACATTCAAGAACTCACTCACCACACTGCCTATGGGTGGTGCAAAGGGTGGCTCTGACTTCTCGCCACGCGGCAAGAGCGACGCAGAGGTGATGCGTTTCTGCCAGGCTTTCATGACTGAACTTTATCGTCACATCGGTCCTGACGAGGACGTTCCAGCCGGCGACATCGGTGTTGGCGGACGTGAGGTTGGCTACATGTTCGGCATGTATAAGAAGCTCACACACGAGTGGAGCGGCGTTCTCACCGGTAAGGGACGCGAGTTCGGCGGTTCTCTCATTCGTCCAGAGGCAACAGGTTACGGTACAGTATATTTCCTCCTCTCCATGCTTGAGACACGCGGCATCAGCCTTGAGGGCAAGAAGGTGCTCATCTCGGGTTCGGGTAACGTTGCACAGTACGCTACAGAGAAGTGCATCCAACTCGGTGCAAAGGTACTTACCCTCTCTGACTCTGACGGTTACATCTACGATCCAGACGGCATCGACCGTGAGAAGCTCGACTACGTTATGGAGCTGAAGAACATCGAGCGCGGACGTATCAAGGAGTATGTTGAGGAATATCCTAACGCAGTATATCACGCTGGCGAGCGTCCTTGGGGCGAGAAGGCCGACATCGCTCTGCCTTGCGCTACACAGAATGAAATCAACGGTGAGCAGGCACAGGCTCTCGTAAGCAATGGCGTATTCGCCGTAGCCGAGGGTGCAAACATGCCTTCTACTCCAGAGGCAGTAAAGACATTCCAGGACGCAAAGATTCTCTACGCTCCGGGCAAGGCATCTAACGCCGGTGGTGTTGCTGTGTCGGGTCTTGAGATGAGCCAGAACTCTGAGCGTCTGAGCTGGACAGCAGAGGAGGTTGACAACCGTCTGAAGATCATCATGAAGGACATTCACGAGAACTGCGTGAAGTATGGTACACAACCTGACGGCTACATCAACTACGTCAAGGGTGCAAACGTTGCCGGCTTCATGAAGGTTGCCAAGGCAATGATGGCACAGGGAATAGTTTAAAATTAAGAATTAAGAATTAAGAATTAAGAATTAAGAATTAAAGTTTTATAGGGGGGCGGACAATTTGTTCGCCCCTTGTTTATTGCAGAAAGGATAAATAAAGTTAAATATTACACTGACATTGTCAAATTCTTCATTCTTCATTCATCATTCTTCATTTTTTTTCGTACCTTTGCAGCCGATTTATTCTGTTGAGGCTCGGTAAAGAGGCAGCACGAAGCATGTCCGCCCCGCAGAGGAAACCCGTTTATAACAAAAAAATGTACGCAATTGTAGAAATTAACGGTCAGCAGTTCAAGGCTTCTGAGGGCGTAAAGCTCTACGTTCACCACATGAAGGACGTGAAGGAAGGTCAGGCTGTTGAGTTTGAGAAGGTACTGCTCATCGATAACGAGGGAGCAGTAAAGGTAGGCGCACCAACCGTAGAAGGCGCCAAAGTAGTATGTGAGGTTGTGAACCCACTTGTAAAGGGTGACAAGGTCATCGTTTTCAAGATGAAGCGTCGCAAGGACTATCGCAAGAAGAATGGTCATCGCGCTCAGTTCACACAGATAGAAGTTAAACAAGTAATCGCTTAAATTCAGGAGGAAGTAAGAAATGGCACAAAAAAAAGGTGTTGGTAGTTCTAAGAACGGCCGTGAATCAGCTTCACAAAGATTAGGCGTCAAGATTTGGGGTGGTCAGCAGTGCATCGCAGGCAACATCATCGTTCGCCAGCGCGGTACAAAGCACAATCCTGGTAACAATGTCGGTATCGGCAAGGACGATACTCTCTACGCATTGGTTGACGGAACAGTGAACTTCAAGAAGGGACGCTTCAACAAGAGCATCGTTTCTGTAATTCCAAACGCAGAGGCCTAATAAACATTAACAAAGAAATAATTTATTCCAAACAAACAACAGAATCCCACAGTTCTTGCGAGAACTGTGGGATTTCTGCGTTTATCAACTCCTTATTTATTATGGAATCGATATGATTCATCGAAGAGTGCGCGGGCAGTGTTTATCTCAAGGAAGGTGGTGCCGCCGTTCAATCCCGACGTTCCACTAAGATAGGCGATGCGGTCGTCGAGTTCTATATAGCCTTTCTGACGAAGCATACGGACGGCGGCAAGGAACAGCTCCTGCGGAGAGATATGCTCTTTCTGATAGACAGGCAGCACTCCGTAGGAAAGGTTCAGCAGACGTTGCAACTTCTCGTTGTAGCAGATGGCAAGCACTGGATTAGGGCCACGGAAAGCCGCCAGGTTGCGTGCCGTCTGACCCGTTGAACTGTCGGTGATTATTCCCTTCACGTTCATTGTCTCTGTTGCCTCTATGGCACTGCGTGAAAGGAACTCACGCACTGTGCAGTTCTCCGACATTGGTATCACGATGTCGTTCTCCCTCACCTTGTCCTTCTCTGCCTGCTCGGCAATCTGCGACATTGTGCGCACTGCCTCAACAGGATAGTCGCCAGTAGCCGTCTCGCCGCTGAGCATCAGTGCATCGGTGCGATAGTAGATGGCGTTGGCAATGTCAGTCACCTCGGCGCGTGTAGGACGTGGATTGTGTATCATGGTGTGGAGCATCTGCGTAGCCACGATTACGGGCTTCTTTGCCCTCACGCACTTACGGATGATGCTGCGCTGAATGCCTGGAATGCGCTCTATTGGCACTTCAATGCCGAGGTCGCCGCGGGCAATCATTATTCCGTAAGACGCTTCTATTATCTCGTCGATATTGTCAACACCTTCCTGGTTCTCTATCTTCGATATTATCTTGATGTCGCTGCCGCGATCGTCAAGAATGTCCTGCACGGCCTTCACGTCTGCCGCGCTGCGTACAAACGAGTGAGCAATGAAGTCGATGTCCAAGTCAACGGCAAGGTTGATGTTCTTCACGTCCTTCTCCGTAAGTGCGGGCAGGTCGATGTGCACGCCGGGCACGTTGACACTCTTGCGAGCGCCAAGGTATGCCTCGTTCTGCACTTGTGCAATAACGGCAGGGCCGTTGATGCCAATCACCTTCATGGCAAGTGCTCCATCGTCGAAGAGAATCTCGTCGCCCTCATGCACGTCGGCAGCAAAATTCACATACGTGAGATTTACTATGTCGTGTTCAGTGTCCATTTCGGGGCGACCAAAGATTTTCACTACGTCTCCCACCTTATAATGTATAGGTGCGCTACAGCCCGTAGTCCTTATTTCCGGGCCCTTCGTGTCGATTAGTATTCCTATGTGATGGGAAACCTTGCGCGTGTTCTCTACTATCTCCGTTATGCCTTCAGGAGTGGCATGAGCCGTGTTCATTCTCACTACGTTCATACCAGCCTCAAAAAGGTCGCGTATGAACTCAACACTACATCTGCGGTCGCTGATGGATGCTACAATCTTCGTTTGTTTCATTACTTATCTTGTCCAGTTTATTGTAAAACCTAAATACGTGTCTGCAAAGATAATGCAAAGTTACAACAAAAAAACGAAAAAAAGGACAAAATGCAGAAAAAATATCAACACTGCCATGAAAATCGTCTTATGCGCCCTAAAAGCTCCGTAATACCATTTTGTGAATATTTTATCTCTCGTCAGCCAGCGCTACACGCTACAGTGCTACTGTTGAAAATGCGACGATATTGTCTCCAAAAAGATTTTGCATCAAGAGAAAAACAACTGTAGCACTGTAGCGTGTAGCGATTGTTTCCGGGAGTGTGGGCGTCTCGCCCGCACCTTGCTGCAAAGCCCCGCCGTTATTTCTTCGTTTTGGATACGAAGAAAAAGAACTCAACTATTCGCAAGCCTTGAACTTACGAATAGTTGAGTTAGAATCTTAGCAAACCCTGTTCAGCTTCTTGATAATGGAGAAGATGAACAGTGCAGCAACAAGACAGATGCACATGAGAGTACCCCAAACGATAGTGAGGTCAAGTCCCCACATGTGACCAGGTATAGAAACCAGCTTGTTGCCAAGGGCAGTAGCCACAAACCATCCACCCATCATCATTCCCTTGTACTTTGGAGGAGCTACCTTCGTCACCAGTGAAATGCCGATTGGCGAGAGCAGAAGCTCAGCAAATGTCAGAATGAGATATGTGGAAATCAGCAGGTTCGGAGTGACGTCAGCAACATGGTTTGGATGGTCGGTAGCCGGTAGTCCTATGGAATATATCGTCATCAAGAGATATGCAGAACCGGCAACCAGCATACCCAATCCAATCTTCATTGGAGCCTTAGGTTCCTTCCCCTTCTTTGCCAACCATGCAAAGATGGCAATGCTGACAGGGGTTAGCATTACGACAAAGCAAGCATTGAACTGCTGGAAGATAGGAGCCGAAAGCGATATTTCGGGAGCGAGATTAGAGTAGTTGTAGCCGAGAATTGCCAAGCCGACGAGTATAACGACAGAATAGATTGTCCTTGCCTTGTTTGTCACACTCTGTACGATGCCAAAGACACCATAGACAAGGAAAATACATGCCACGAGGTTGGTAACGTCGAAGAACATTGACTGAATGCCCGCTGACTTTGTTGCCGTAAACTGATCGGCAAACCAGGTCAACGTAAGTCCATTCTGATGGAATGCCATCCAGAAGAACACGACAACGGCAAAAACGAGGACGAGACAGATGATGCGCTCACGAGTCTCAGCCGGCGACATTTCCTCCACAGGGCAAATGACAGCCTTCTTCTCCTTCTTCACTGTGAGCACCTGCTTGAAAGTGGATTTGCCAAAATAGTATATCAAGATGCTGACAATAACCGACACACAAGCCACGGCGAAGGCAAAGTGATAGGAGTCAGCCTTTGAATATCCAAGACTATATTGTGCCCAATTCATGATCTTTATGGCAGCCGTTGGAGCGAAAAGCGCACCGACATTAATAAGCATATAGAACAGCGAGAAACCAGAGTCGCGCTTGTCAGCGAACCTCGACTCGTTGTACAAATCGCCTACCATGACTTGCAGATTGCCTTTGAAAAGTCCCGTACCAACGCTGACAAGCAGCAATGCGCCTCCCATAACAGCGACAGCCACGGTGCCACCTCCAAGAGGAATGGCAAGCAGCAGATAGCCCAGGAACATGATAAAGATTCCGATGACCACCATACGAGAATAGCCCCACTTGTCGGCAGCCATACCACCAAAAAGCGGCAGGAAATAGACTAATGTAATAAACCATGTGTAGATTTCAGATGCTGTTCCTGCGGCAAATCCGAAATTCTCTCCGAGGAAGAGTGCAAAAACCGCAAGCATGGTGTAGTATCCAAAACGCTCGCCAGTGTTGGCCAATGCCAACGTCCAAAGACCTTTAGGTTGTCCTTCAAACATAATTATTAAAGTTTAAATTGTTATTAATATTATTTTTATCTGATTTTAGGATTATTCGTCTTGATGATGTCGAAAAGATAAGTCATCTTAATCATGATGCTGTTGTTGTTGCTCTTTCCGAACACATCAGACTTGGAATTGCCGTAGATATTTCCCAGACCATAATAATAGCGCCCTTCGAGAAGCAGATGCCCAAGCTTAGGAAGAGAGAATTCAAGTCCCAAGCCCACGGCAATGCCATAGTCGAATTTGTTCTCCACTGCCATGTTATACTGGTAGTCGTACTGCTGCACGCCCACACGGTCGGTAATGTTACGGTAGTCGTAATCAAAGTTCGTCGTCGTCTTCTCTTTCAGGAAATAGCCGAATTGAGGTCCAAGCTGGAAGAACGCCTGAACGCCCTTGCGCTCCCTACCCCAACCCAGACGCGCCATAAGCGGCACCTGTATGTAGGTTATCTGTCGTTGGTATTCCTCAGGCATGTCTGTCACGGAATTGATGACGGGATTGTTGTCGGCGTCCTTGATGTCCTCATTCCAACCCATCTGCGTGACGTTCACCTCAGCCACTAAGGCACAGATGCTCTTGAAGTATTTCTCACACGTATATCGCACCGTCAATCCGGCAGTAGCGCCTCCAAGTGCCTTCTGCGGAACATTAGGGCTGAATCCGACGCTGCTCATAGTGTATCCGCCGTTGACTCCCACGGCAATCTCGTTTCGATGATCGCCAATCTGGGCATGTGCAATCATGGGGAGTAGCATTATGAGCGAGAATAGTATTCTATGCATTTCTTTATATATAATAAGATGTCAAATTAATAAAGTATCAATAATATAGTGTTTCGACTTTGTGGTTGGTCGTATAGTGTACGAAGAGGAGGCTCTTGTTCTTGAATCCACCACCTGGCGAGACACGTTTGAAGGACAATGGCGTCTGAATGGAAGTATATCCGACAGCTCCCGGCGTACCGACGAACTTATCACCATAGAGGTAAAGTCCACGGATAAAATAGAAGGCATGGTCGAAGCCGGTGATGGCAAGCCTTGGATATGCGTTTATCATGTCGGCATGGAAGTTCCAACGATACTTCTGTTGGAAACGAGCCGTACGCGGCGAGAGCACATTATAGAAATAGGAAGATGGGATATGGACATCAAACTTGTAGAAATTGTCAAGGTTGTTTTTTGCGTACATCATCCATTCCGTATAGCCGAACATTCTTACCCTCAGTGTTGGATATGCCGTCAACATGCTGTTGAGCTTTGCAAAGGCAAAGCTCAGCTCATTGGAACGGCCTGTGTTGAGTATGACGACATTGGGATCGACACGACTGAAAGCCTTGGCAAAGTTGACGTCGGTGGATCTCAGGTTGGTGATGGAATACTCTATGCCTTGTTTCTCCAGCTTATTTCGCAATCCCAAGGTGAACAATCCCTTGCGGCTTGTTGAGTCGTTGCAGTCAACGAACACCACATGATGCCCTTTGAAGCGAAACAGGAAATTGGATATCACCAGATCATTGTAATCCTCTGCCGACTGATATACCTGAAAGAGATGGTCGTTCTTCGCCAACTCCGGCGCAGTGATGGAGAACGGTATCAGCACCTTTATGTCATGCTGCTTTGCGAAGTCGGCCAAAGGCTTCAGCTGATTGGCATAAAGCGGCCCGATGATCAGGTCACACTGCTGTGCGCCATTGTCGTTAAGCGTCTGTGAGATGTCGGTTTCATCAGCCACGTTCCATGCATGAATGTCAATCGACATTCCTGTTTGCCTAAGACTGTCACATGCCATGAGAACCCCACGGTAGTATTCCACCATTCGCTTTCCATCGGTATTGCCATCGTGCAGTGGCAGCATGACGCCCACAGTCACCTTGCCTCCCTGTATTCCCGTCTTGGCAATCATGCCGTTGCATGTCGTCAATGCGACCACTAAAAGCGGTAAAATATGTCTTAAAAATACTTTCATAATCATTATTTTCTCGTTATCGCGTACAAAATTACCAAAAAAGAGTGGATAAATCAACTTTATTCACTAATTTTGCACATAAATTTGCAGAAAAATGGGAAAAAGGCTAATATTTGTACTCTTTGCAGCATGTTTTTCAACGTTTGCTGCGTTTGCCGACTTCAATCCGACGGCATATTACAGCATCGACGGTGAGGAGACGGAAGTCACCGACGCCATCGTTGACGCACAAGCACCACTTGAAGTAAGATTCTCCGCCAATCCCACTAATCTTGGTGAAGGCGACACTTTCGATTACGAGTGGCGACTGACCAGGAACGGCGAGACGACTCCGCTGCTGACACGTCACGAGGAAACCACGACATACGTCTTCAGAGAGTCGGGAGCCTTTCAGATGCAGCTATTCGTAACCCTAATAGGCGAACAGGAACCGGAACTCGTAGGCACCATAACGGTAAGCATTGCGAACAGCTTTCTGGAAATGCCCAATGCGTTCTCGCCTAACGGCGACGGCATCAACGACGTGTACAAGGCAAAGTCAAACCACAAGAGCATCATAGAGTTCAACGCCTACATATTCAACCGATGGGGACAAAAGATATACGAATGGACAGACATCGACGGCGGCTGGGACGGCACATGGCACGGCAAGCAAGTGAAGGACGGTACCTACTTTGTGCTGGTAAAGGCGCGAGGAGCCGACGGAAGGCAATATAACATAAAGAGAGACGTCAACATTCTGAGGAACTACATTGAGGAATAACAAAATCATGTCAAGAGAAGACGAGAAAATAAACGTGTGGGGAGCGAGAGTACACAACCTGAAAAACATCGACGTGGAAATACCCCGCAACTCGCTCACGGTGATAACAGGACTGTCAGGGTCGGGAAAGTCGTCACTGGCGTTCGATACCATCTATGCCGAAGGGCAACGCAGATACATCGAGACATTCTCAGCATACGCGAGAAACTTCCTTGGAGGAATGGAACGCCCCGACGTTGACAAGATAACGGGGCTAAGTCCCGTCATAAGCATAGAACAGAAGACGACAAACAAGAACCCTCGTTCGACGGTGGGCACCACAACAGAGATATATGACTTCATGCGCCTGCTCTTCGCACGTGCCGGAAAGGCACACAGCTATGAGACAGGCGAGGAAATGGTGAAATACACCGAGGAGCAGGTGGTGGAAATGATACACTCAACCTACACAGGGAAAAAGATATTCATTCTCGCGCCAATGGTGAAAAGCCGTAAGGGACACTATCGGGAACTTTTCGAGACGATGAGGCGCAAAGGCTACCTCAACGCACGCGTTGACGGCGAAATCAGGGAAATAGTCAGCGGCATGAAGCTCGACCGATACAAGAACCACGACATCGAGATAGTAATAGACAAACTGGCCGTCGATGACAAGGACAACGACAGGTTGCGGAAGAGCGTCGCCGTGGCAATGAAAGCCGGCGACGGGCTTCTCATGATATTAGAGAAGGACAGCAACGTGGTAAAGCACTATTCGAAACGCCTCATGTGCCCCACTACCGGCATGTCGTATGGCGACCCCGCCCCAAACAATTTCTCGTTCAACTCACCACAAGGAGCCTGCCCACGCTGCAAGGGATTGGGATATGTGAATCAGATAGACCTCGACAAGGTCATTCCCAACAAGCGTCAGAGCATACACGACGGCGCCATCACACCGCTGGGAAAATACAAGAACCAAATGGTGTTCTGGCAAATAGACGCCATATTACGAAAATATGAACTGGACATAAAGACACCTGTGTCGGACATTCCCGACGATGCCATGAACGAGATTCTATACGGCACATTGGGAAACGTGAAGATTGACAAGGAACTGATACATTCATCGAGCGACTATTTCGTGCCTTTCGACGGAGTGGTGAAATATCTCAAGAACCTAATGGAAATGGACGACTCCGCTTCCGTGCAGAAATGGGCGGATCAGTTCATGGCCGTAACCGTCTGTCCCGAATGTGAGGGAAAACGCCTAAACCGCGAGGCCCTGTCCTATCGTATATGGAACAAGAACATCAGCGAGTTGGCTACGATGGACCTTGCCGAGCTGCGACAATGGCTCGACGAGGCACAACAGAATCTCGACACAAAACAGGCTCAGATTGCAAGTGAGATAATGAAGGAGATGAGGACAAGGCTCGACTTCCTGCTCGACGTAGGACTTGACTATCTCGCACTCGACCGACAGTCGGCAACCCTGTCGGGAGGCGAGAGCCAACGCATAAGGCTTGCGACACAGATAGGCAGTCAGCTCGTCAACGTACTATATATTCTTGACGAGCCAAGCATAGGACTACACCAACGCGACAACGAGAGGCTTATCAATTCACTAAAGGAACTGCGCGACATAGGCAACACGGTAATCGTGGTGGAGCACGACAAGGACATGATGCTCAATGCCGACTACGTTATCGACATAGGTCCTAAGGCAGGAAGGAAAGGAGGCGAGGTGGTGTTTCAGGGAACGCCATCGGAGATGCTAAAACAGCACACCGTCACGAGCGACTATCTCAACGGACAACTGAAGATAGAGGTGCCCAAGACAAGAAGGAAAGGAAACGGCAAGAGCATCAAGATATTCGGTGCCAAAGGCAACAACTTAAAGAGCGTTGACGTAGAGTTTCCGTTGGGTACGCTGACCGTCGTCACTGGCGTAAGCGGTTCGGGCAAGTCAACCCTCATCAACGAAACCCTACAGCCCATATTGAGCCAACACTTTTACCGCTCGCTGAAAAAGCCTATGCCATACGATAGTATCGAGGGCATAGAAAACATCGACAAGATAGTGGATGTTGACCAAAGTCCCATCGGAAAGACTCCACGCTCGAATCCCGCCACCTACACGGGAGTGTTCAGCGACATACGCTCACTATTCGTCAACCTCCCCGAGGCAAAGATAAGAGGCTACAAGCCTGGACGCTTCTCATTCAACGTTAAGGGTGGAAGATGCGAGACATGCGGCGGCAACGGTTATAAGACAATAGAAATGAACTTCTTGCCCGATGTCATGGTGCCGTGCGAGGAGTGTCACGGCAAGCGATACAACCGTGAAACGCTCGAAGTGAGATATAAAGGCAAGAGCATTGCCGACATTCTCGACATGACGATAAATCAGGCAGTGGAATTCTTTGCCAATGTCCCCGACATTCTCAGGAAAATAAAGACAATACAGGATGTAGGACTTGGATACATCAAGCTCGGACAACCTTCCACAACACTCTCCGGAGGCGAATGTCAAAGGGTGAAACTCGCAACGGAACTGAGCAAGAAAGACACTGGTAAGACTCTGTATATCCTCGACGAACCTACTACGGGATTGCATTTCGAGGACATAAGGATTCTCATGGAAGTGCTGCAACAACTGGTTGACAAGGGCAACACCGTGATAATAATAGAGCATAACCTCGACGTCATTAAACTTGCCGACTACATCATTGACATGGGACCTGAGGGAGGTCGTGGAGGTGGAAAAGTTCTATCTACGGGCACTCCTGAGGAAGTGGCGAAGTCGCAACAGGGCTTTACTCCACGGTTTTTGAGGGAAGAGTTGGAAGGAATGAAGAATGAAGAATGAAGAATTAAGAATTAAGAGTTAAGAATTAAGAGTTAAGAATTAA
>JBJEKR010000195.1:30018-33424 GCA_051878735.1 Prevotella sp.
AAGAATTAAGAGTTAAGAATTAAGAGTTAAGAATTAAAAATTAAGAATTAAGAATTAAGAATTCTTTTGCAATCGAGAGAAGAGCCATGTTTGAGCTATTCCAAGTTGCGACAGAGGAAGACGAAGTCAATGCAGCTAAAGAATCGACGAAATCAATGAAGAGTGAACAATGAACTACCTTGACTACGGCACTTGGCTCCGACGACGGTTTCCATTTAAGGTGCAGAAAATATCCATCGATGCTGGATTTACATGCCCCAACCGCGACGGAACACTGGGAAAGGGCGGGTGCATATATTGCAACAACAAATCATTTAGTCCCACATATTGCGATAGCCATCACACCGTGAGACAACAGCTGGAGGAAGGCAAACGTTTCTTCAGCCGCAAATATAATGGGATGAAATACATGGCATATTTCCAATCGTTCACCAACACATACGCCGACATGGACAGGCTACGCAGCTTATACGAAGAAGCTCTTGAAGTGGAGGACATCGTCGGAATAATAATTGGAACACGCCCCGACTGCATCAGCACTACTCTACTCGACTATCTTGAAAAACTGAACAGAAGGACGATGGTGACGGTGGAATACGGCATAGAGACAGCCAACGACGAAACTTTAAGACTTATCAACCGCGGACACGACTTCAATTGCTCACGCCGTGCCGTGGAACTTACAGCGGAAAGGGGCATTACCGTTGGCGGACACGTCATTATCGGACTTCCGGGAGAATCTGCGGAGGAAAGCATCAGGCAGGCACGAATCATGTCGGAACTAAGACTCGACATTCTGAAGATACACCAGATGCAGATTATCAAAGGCACACAGCTTGAAAAGATGTATGAGCAAAAACCATTCCATCTTTATTCTCCAGACGAATATATCGAGGTGATCATAAGCTATCTTGAGCATCTGCGAGGCGACATTGCCGTGGAACGCTTTGCGTCGCAATCACCCAAAGAACTGCTCGTCGCGCCACAATGGGGGCTGAAAAACTACGAGCTGACCAATCTTGTCGTGAACAAAATGAAGCGTGAGGGAAGACATCAAGGCAGCCTTTCAATTGAAAGGAGCTGATTGAAAGACATCGAAGAGTGCTTCTTCATGTATTGCGCCACCATGACAGTGTATTTGTTTTTAAACACTCTCCTACCCATAAGCTTGTTTACAATCCATTGTATCTTTCCTATATGTATGTCGGCTGTCAGCTGACTATTACCATAATCGGGCATCGGATAAAGACTGAGAATATAGAAAACCAAACAGTCGGGAACAATCATGCCCCTGGTCATTAGCCGTCGCTGCGACTCAGGATAATACTTCATATAAAGCGGATAGTTGCTTCCCAGATATTTGTCGAGGCTTATTCCTATGCTGTTGTTTCCCACCACAATGCTTTGGTCCAACGCTCCTATCTGCGTATATACCATCGGTACGGAACTGGTAGGCAATTTCTCCTTGAGCTTGTCAAACGATTTCTGCAGTTCCTTGTTCAGGTCGTCAACATTGGCATACTGCTGTTCCACCTCATTGATGAGCGACTGGAGAACAGTGTCCTGATAGAAATTGAGAAACTTGTTGTTGATGTCGGGATCGTTCACCTTCCCCAACTTCAGAACGTCCTCAATCAAGGTTCTCGTCTCTTGAGGATAGACGAGATTCATCTGTTGAAGTGCAGAGAAATCGCCAGTGGTAAGATAAAGACTCTGAATACGATCATAGCGATGAAGACTGACCTTTCCATCTTCATCCACAGCATCGTTGGGCTTTAACTGAAACTCACAACCCACACATGACACCATTGCTATAATCAAAAATAAATAAATCTTGCGCACAGCGTCCTTTAATTTTTGTGCAAATATACTAAATAATATTTTATTCTCCAAATATTCTGCTAAAAAAAATAAAATAATCAGCATTTTAATTAACTTTTTCTCATTTTTTTATTATTTATTGCGCATTTACCATTGTTTTGTGTACTTTTGCATCAATGCATATTATGAAAACAAACGTAAGAATGAATATGAAACGAATCACTATCCTTACCGCCTTGGCAGCCACGACAATGGCGGCAAGTTCACAAATCGTAAAGGAGGTTACAGTTGCCAACAACTCAAAACTGGCAAGAACCGTCCAACCTGTGGCAGTAAACATATCCGAGTCAGACAACATAAAGTCAGCTACCGTAACGTTAGACGGTAAGGAAATACCATGCCAGCTCGACGACATGAACGGCAACGGCATCAACGACCAGCTCTTTTTCATCACTTCACTGGAGAAGAAGCAGGAAAAGAAATTCACCGTAAGCCTAAGTCAGGACATTTCAACAAACGCCTTCGAACCGCAGGTGTATGCGGAGATGCTGCTCACCAACAAAAAGATAAAGAGCGAAAACAAGCAGGACCTATACATCAGCAGCCTCACCGTTGACAATGGAACGAATCCCTACTGGATGCTTCACCATCATGGACCTGCCTTCGAGAATGAAATGGTGGCATACAGAATTTATTTCGACGAGCGACAAACCGTTGACATTTACGGCAAATACAACAAGGGACTTGAACTGAAGCAGACACAGTTCTATCCCGACCAGAGCCAAAAGGATGCAGGAATGGGCGACGATGTGCTGTGGGTTGGAAAGACATTCGGACTTGGAGCACTGAGAGGTTGGGCAGACAATGCCCCACAGATGCTGCAAGACGTTGATAAACGAACACTTAGCATTGTGGCACGCGGACCGTTACGCACCGTCGTGAAAGTAGAAGACAGAGGTTGGAACGTAGCATACCCTGCAAAATGCGATGCCAAAGAACGCATTGACATGACAACACTCTACACACTATGTGCCGGAAGAAGAGACTGTATGGTGGACATCACCTTCACTGGCAACTTGTCGGGCAAGTGCTTCGCCACAGGCATCATCAACGTCAAAGGCTCGGAAGAGTACACCGATGGAAAGGGATTGCGAGGATGTTGGGGCACTGATTGGCCAGTGTCGGCAAAAGACTCGGTCGGCCACAAGCGCGAAACGGTAGGTCTTGGCATCTGCATACCTTCAAGCAACATCGTCAGCGAACTTCCTGCCAACAAGGACAACTACCCATACGTTGTAGCTCCTACTGCGGCATCACTTCACTATGCCATCACCTTCGCCTCCGACAATGAAACCTTCGAAGGCTCGTACCACAATTCAGAAGCGTTCTTCAACTACTTGAAACAGTGGAAAAAGGAAATGGAACAGCCCATCAACATATCGATTAAGGACGTTTCACGCTAACATTGACAGAGAAAGCGGAACGGTAAACAATTACGCTAACATTGACAGAGAAAACGGAACGGTAAAATAACGTGAGTTCGACGAAATTAAACCTGCGCAGTGCGGTAACTTACTCTCCCCCC
>JBJEKR010000196.1:0-8135 GCA_051878735.1 Prevotella sp.
GCAAGGCGTACCACGGATGGCTAAATCGGTGGATGTATGTCGTTCCGACATCGGGCAGACACATCGGTCTGCCCCTACAATCGGGTCTTCACCTTCGACTTCTCTCTCCCCCTTGGGGGAGCTGGAGGGGGCTTCGGTCTGCCCCTACAATCGGGAGATTACAAATACTTTGACTGATTTTTCAAAGAAGATATACTTCATCGGCAAAGTTAGTATATATTCTCTGGCAAAGTAAGTACTACTTCTCTAAAATAAGGCTTCATATGTGAACGAAAAATCACGTTACAAAGTAACATTTTGGATGCGACAGAATCTAAAAACCCTTTATGCGGCAGTGCGACGCCAATGACTACTGGGAGTGTGGGCGTCTCGCCCGCACCATGCGCATCACCAACCACAAATCATGTTTCTTAGAGGCGGCAAAACTGGTGATAAACAAGTGAGTAATACGCCAAAAATCATAATAAATGTTAATTACCCAATGTTTTTTTAGAACTTTGCTCTGATTATGATTTATTTAGTATAATTTTGCAGCAGAAACCGCTGAATCGGAAAGTCATCTTCCGGTGATGCACTCCAAACAACAAACTGTAATCAAAAAATAATTCAATAATAAACTAACAAAAAACATCAAAGGTATGAAACAACAGCTCAAGAGAGTCTCAATGGCTCTGCTTATGACGATGGTTTGTTTCCTCGCTTTTGCGCAAAAGACCATTACCGGTACGGTAAAGGACTCCAATGGAGAAGCCGTCATCGGCGCCTCTGTCTTAGAGAAATCAACGCGCAATGGTGTGGTTACGGACTTCGACGGTAACTTTACCATCAAAGTGTCTGGAAAGAATCCGATCGTAGTGTCTTACATCGGAATGAAGCCCCAAACCATCAACGTGGGCAACAAGACAAAGTTTGACATCGTACTCGAAGACGAGGCGACAAGCCTCAACGACCTCGTGGTCATCGGTTACGGCGCAGTTCGCAAGAAGGACTTGACCGGTGCCGTGTCAACAGTCAAGGGAGGTGACCTTAACAAGGTGCCTACTTCAAGCGTGGCTGAGGCACTCACCGGTAAGCTCTCGGGTGTTAACGTCATGACTACCGACGGTTCGCCTGACGCTGAGGTGCTCATCCGCGTGCATGGAGGTGGCTCCATCACTGGTGACAACTCGCCTCTCTACGTCATCGACGGTTTCCCTGCTGACAACATGAACGACGTGTCCGCCAACGACATCGAGGACATCACCGTTCTGAAGGACGCTTCGTCAACAGCCATCTACGGTTCGCGTGGTGCTAACGGCGTTGTGCTCATCACTACCAAGAGCGCAAAGGCCGGAAAGACCCGCATCAACTACAACGGCTTCCTGCAGACGAAGAGCATCGCAAAGCGTCTGGACGTGATGGACACCTACGAGTATGTTATGAGCAACTATGAGTATGCTGCTCTGCGCGGTTCTGCCAACATCGCCTCGTTCGAGAAGTATTTCGGCGTTTACGACGACCTCGAACTATACAAGGAGGTGGAGGCCATTGACTGGCAGGACGACATGTTCGGCGCCAACGTGCTCACTCAGCAGCACAACATCAGCCTCAACGGCGGTACTGAGAAGACCAACTTCTCGCTCAGCGGAACATACGACTACAATGGCGGTCTTATGCCAGACAACGACTACAGCCGCTTCTCCGTGCAGTTCAAGCTGAACCACGAAATCAACAAGAAACTCAAGTTCGGCATGAACGTTCGCGTCAGCGACCAGGAGACCAACGGACAGGGTACGCAGGGTGGAACCTACAAGATTCGTACCTCGCAGGCTGTGACCTCGCAGGCTACCAAGGGTCTTTCTGAATTCGTAACTCCCGACTTCGCTTCAATGACCGACGAGGAATATCAGGAATACCTCAACTCAAACATGACGCTTGCCGAGCAGGCCGCACGCTACTGGAAGAAGAAGCAGAACCGCAAGTTCCAGTTCAACGCAAGTCTCGACTATAAGGTGACCAAGGAACTCAGCGCACGCATCGAGGCTGGTTATGGCTACGGCTTCAACGAGACAAAGCAGTGGTGGGGTTCTACCACTTCAAATGCCTCTTACGTGGGAGGTCAGCCTCTTGCCGACTGGACAAAGCAGAACACCCGCAACATGCGTGAGGCGTTCACCGTCAACTACAACAAGAAGTTCGGCGACCACAGCTTCAGCGCAATGGTGGGACAGGAAGTCACCATCGACAAGTCGAACAACAGCTATATGTACGGAACGAAATACCCCATGCTCTGGACTGCCGACCAGGTGTTTGCCAACTTCGGACAGGGCAGCGGCGTTACCGACTTGAAGTCAACCATCGACGCTGACGTCAAGCTCGCCTCGTTCTTCGGACGTATCAACTACAACTTCAAGGAGCGTTACCTCTTGACCTTCACAGCACGTGAGGACGGTTCGTCGAAGTTTGCCAAGGGCAACAAGTGGGGCTTCTTCCCCGCAGCCTCTGCCGCATGGCGTGTTATTGAGGAGCCATTCATGGCAGGTGCCAAGAAGGTGTTCTCTAACTTGAAGCTCCGTCTCTCTTACGGTGAAGCCGGTAACAACCGAATCAGCAACAGCCAGTATCTGATGATCTATAGCGCCAACAGCGGTTCGAAGCGATACGGCGTGGGCGAAACGGCCAATAACCACCTCTCTACCACCAGCGTACTCGCCAACCCGAACCTTACATGGGAGACAACCATCACACGTAACGTGGGTGTTGACTTCGGCTTCCTCGACGAGCGCATCACCGGTAGCGTGGAACTCTATTGGAACACGGCCAAGGACCTGCTCATACAGCACAACATCACGGCTCCCGGCTACACCACCATGTATGAGAACTCTGCCGAGACCGAGAACAAGGGTATCGACGTGAGCCTCAACTTCAACATCATCAATAAGCGCGACTTCTCGCTTTCTGCATACGCCAACATCAACTTCAACAAGTCGAAGGTGAAGAGCCTCAGCGGCGGTCTGGAGTCGATGGCATTCCAGTCTGGTTGGGCAAGCACCGACAACAAGAACACCGACGACTACATCGTTCGCGTAGGCGACCCGATCGGTCTGGTCTATGGATGGGAGATCGACTACTCTAACGGTCATCCATACTACACTACCGACGACTTCGAGTCGTACGACCCTGCAACGAAGACCTACAAGCTGAAGGAAGGCGTGGCAACGACCTCGCTCCTCGGCGGTGCCATCGGCATACGTCCGGGTACTCTCAAGCTGAAGGACCAGAATGGCGACGGCGTTGTTGACCTCGACGACCGCACAGTCATCGGCGACACCAACCCGACGTGCAGCGGCGGTTTCGGATTCAACGCTTCTTACAAGGACTTTGACTTCACCGCAAACTTCACATATTCTGTAGGCAACGACATCTACAATGCCAACAAGATAGCGTCTTCACAGCAGTATCGTAGCGGTACGTATCCTAACATGCTCAAGTTCATGGCACAGAGCAACAGCTACTCTTACCTCAACCAGGAGACAGGACTGCTCTACACATCGCTCGAAGACCTTGCAGCTGCAAATGAAGGTGCCAACGCAAAGGAATACTGGTCGCCATACTCAATAGGCAGCTCCACGGTAGTTCCTACCGACTGGGCTCTTGAGGACGCTTCCTATCTCCGTCTGCAGAGCATCACTCTCGGCTACACGTTCCCGACCAAGCTCACCAAGCAAATCGGCATACAGCGTTGCCGCCTATATGTGACTGCTTCAAACCTCTTCTGCATCACGGGCTATACGGGCTACGACCCAGAGGTCAGCTCATACGTACGCAACAGCTCTTATTCTGGTCTCACACCGGGTATCGACTACTCTTCATATCCTAAGAGCCGTGCCTTTACCTTCGGTCTCAACGTGACATTGTAACATAACGACATTAACAAGCAAAGAATATGAAATCGATAAACAAGTATATTTCAATAGCAGCAATTGGAATGTTGGGACTTACTTCCTGCAACGACTTCCTTGAGACAAGCTCACCGTCGCAGCAGGACCTGACGTTCGTCTATAGCAATACCGACGATGCCACCAATGCGCTCAACGGTGTCTATGTGCTCTTCTGCGAGGACCCGTTCACCAGCCGTATGTCTTGCGTATGGATGCAGAACACCGACGTGGAGCAGTACGGACCGAGCGCAGGCCGTCCTAACGGCGCCCACCGCTCCGACATCTGGGGCCTGCAGGCTTCTGCCGACGAGGGATTCGGCGACATCTACAAGGCTTACAACAACTGCATGCAGGCCATCGACCGTGCAAACCAGGTGATAGAGGGCGTGAATGCAAGCTCAATCGGCGACGACAACGAGATGAAGCAGATTAAGGGCGAGGCCGTCTGCCTCAAGGCTACGCGCTACCTCATGCTCTGCAACTACTGGGGCGACGTGCCTTATTTCGCCGAGGCTGCAAAGGCTGGCATGGAACTCGACCGTCCACGCGAGGACAAGTTCCGCATCTACAGCCAGATACTGCAGGAGTTGGTTAATGTGGAGGGCGACATGAAGTTCTCCGACGTGAACACCGGCGGCATTGAGCGCATGAACCGCGACTACGCCCTCGGACTCATCGCCAAGATTGCCCTCTTCCGCGCCGGCTACGCCAAGACCGTTGAAAACCAGATGAAGCGTGCCGACGAATATCTTGACGTGACAGGCGACGAGACGCTTGCCGTGACCTACAAGGACATCAACGGCAACGAGGTGACCGCCCGCACATATTCTGACTACTACCAGTTGGCAAAGAACTACTGCCAGAAGCTCATCTCGCTGAAGCCACGTGCTCTGCGCGCCGACTTCGGACAGATATTCCTCGACGAGAACCAGTATCTCGTGAAGAACAACGACGAAGTGCTCTACGAGGTCGCTTTCACCGAGTCGTTCGGTGGTGACGTGGGTTGGTGTATCGGTGTTACCAACACCAACAGCAAGAAGACCAACGGTACCACTACCAACCAGGTTGGGTTCACACCGACCTACTACCAGTCGTTCAACGTCAACGACTCACGTCGCGACGTTACCTGCGCTTGGTGGTATCACGACAACGACACCATCGGTTTTGCAAAGTCATCGATGGCGCTGACCGTCGGCAAGTGGGACCGCTGCCTTGCCACTAAGGAACTCGGCTCTGCCTCTTCGAAGGGTACGGGTATCAACTGGCCCTTGATGCGCTATTCTGACGTGCTGCTGATGCTTGCCGAGGCAGAGAACGAACTGAACGGTCCATCCGCCCTTGCCAAGGCACAGCTGACGGAAGTTCGCGCACGCGCCTTCGCCAAGAGCCCCGACTACGCTCACGACGTGACGGCATACGTTGACAGCGTTGCCGGCAGCAAGGACAAGTTCTTCAACGCCATCGTCGATGAGCGTGCATGGGAGTTCGGCGGCGAGTGCCTGCGCAAGTTCGACCTCATACGCTGGAACAACTACGGCGAGAAGATCAACGCAACCTTGAAGGCTATGCGCGCCTGGGGTATCTCGACAGATACTGAACTCATGAGCGACCCTGCCATCCTCGCACAATATCCAGAGGCACTTGACTATGCCGACTGGGCCGACGTGGTATATTACGACATAAAGAACTCCGGCTCTTCGAATTCCAAGGAGGACATCACGGTTTACAACCCGAAATATCGTGTCAGCGCCGACGTCGTTGCCGACAACGGATGGAAAAAGAACTCAAGCTGGGGCAAGGCTCTGCTCAGAACCATTACCACCTATAAGTATAACGGCGTGAGCTACACCGCCTGCGTGAAGACCACCAACAAGACCGAGGGCACGTCAACCTACACTCTGACCGGTGGCGACGCCGAGCCAAAGGAAGTCACATTCACCGTAGAGGAAGGCAGCGAGACAGGCATTGTCCGCGTGCGCAAGTATCAGGAGGCCGACGCAGTGCAGCGTATGTATCGCGGCTACACCGGAGCGACAGGCTACGGCACGGGAGCCGTTCCCTATCTGCTGCCTATTGGAGCCACCACTCTCTCATCGAGCGACGTGCTCAACAACGACGGCTACGGATTCGCTGAGACATACGTTGGCGACGACAATCCTGTCGTCTATACAACGATTGAAAAAGCATTCAAATAAACATAACGTAACGACAAGAACATCATGAATATGAAAAAGAAATCAATATATCTGTTGTCTGCACTCGCAGCCATCTGCTTTACGCTCGCAAGCTGCAGCGACGATGACGATGCGACAATGTCGAGACTGTTCCGTCCTGTCTTCAGCGACATCGTAGCAGGACTGGATGAAAACAACGTGCCTAATCTCACCATGACGTGGGACAACTACACCAGCGCAAACCAATACGTTGTCAAGGTGGTGAACACCAACGGTACCGACTCGACAATAGTAGAGACTGACACGACATTCGTAACAATAGGCAACCTTG
Organism: Prevotella sp.; assembly: GCA_051878735.1. GTDB lineage: Bacteria > Bacteroidota > Bacteroidia > Bacteroidales > Bacteroidaceae > Prevotella. The sequence goes on from JBJEKR010000196.1 coordinate 6,426, forward strand.
CATACGATCAGGACTACAACGTGCACATCACGGCAAGGAACACCATCACGGGTGCCGAGTCGAAGGTATATACCGAAGTGGCTACAACGCTCGACTATCCGACGCAGTTGAAGACCGTCGCCACTACAAACATCATCGACACGCAGGTGCGCATTGCATGGAACACCACCAACGGCGACGATGCAGTGAGATACGACCAACTGGTGTTGAAACTGGCTGAGGACGAGTCGGTTGTCGCTGAATATGACCTGACCGAGGAAGACCTCGCAGCAGGAGAGCACATCTTCAAGAACCTCAACCCTACAACGGAGTATCGCATTGAGGCTTACGAGGACGGACAGTATCGCGGCAAGCGTCTGTTCAAGACCACGGCTCCCGAAAACTACGAGGGCAATGTGGTTGACCTCCGTGGCATGGACGACGAGACGGCTTACAAGTATCTCTCGACGGAAGTGCTCGACTCCATCATAGCTCTTTATCCTGACCAGGACATCACTTTCGTGTTCGAGGGTGGACAGACATACCGCATGCCTACGCTCACCTTGCCCGCCACGGCAGGCAGGCTCCTCTTCACGACCGGTCTTACACTGGCAGGAAACACCAAGTTTGCCGTTACGGGTAACTTCACTGCCGCTGCCGGCGCAACGGTAGGTGGTCTGGAGCTGCAGAAGATTGAGTTCACCGACGACTCAACCAAGCCAAAGGACAGCAGCAACTTCGGCGGTACATACCTGTTCAATATCGGTAACGCTGGATGCCAGTTCAACGACATCTTCATCCATGACTGCTCTATAAAGTATAAGCGTGGTATCTGCCGTATTCAGACTTCTGCCATCATTGAGAATCTTACCATCGACAACTGTATCGTTGACTCCATCGGCGGTTATGGCATCAGCAATGCCGACAATGCTGCGGCGGAAATTCGCAACGTGACCCTCACAAACAGCACGTTCTCTAACGTGGCTGTCGGCTTGGCTGCTACTAAGGGCCCGAACCCGGAGACTGTCACCATAGAGAACTGTACCTTCGCCTACTGCATACAGAGCGGCAAGTACTTCATCGACTTCAATGGCAAGACCGCCAAGTCGATAAAGTTGAACAACTGTCTCTTCGGCGTTTCGGGAGCGACGACAAAGGCGTTGGCTCCACTGCGTGCATGGCGTGGCAACACCGCACCACAGGCTGTCGATCTCTTCTTCACGAAGGATCTTGAGTGGTATGCAAACGAGGATGGCTCACCTGTATCAGTGTTTGACGGAACGGTCATCTCGACGGACATGGCAGGTACGTTCAAGAGTCCTCTCACGAGCGACTTCACCATCATCAACAGTGTTGACTTCAAGATTTCCAAGCCGGGTGACCAGCGTTGGTATTAATCGTCGCATCAATTGTTAATTGACTATCCCATCCTTTCAAATGGCATTAAGGCAAGAATCGCCTTATGACATTCAACCCATTGGATGCGCAGTGCTGGGAGTGTGGGCGTCCCGCCCGCACTTCGCCAATGAGGTAATATTAAAAAGAAGTTTATATGCTGGATAGTGCGCAAGGTGCGGGCGGGACGCCCACACCCCCAGCCGCCAGCGCTGGATATACAACTACATTAAAGGGTGGGAAACTTTAATTAAGAATTAAAGCCCCCTCCAGCTCCCCCAAGGGGGAGAGAACGGAAGTCACCGGAGGGGAATTAAGAATTAAGAATTAAGAATT
>JBJEKR010000197.1:0-8134 GCA_051878735.1 Prevotella sp.
GGGCTTCGGACAGGATTATTATGCTCGTTTAAGTTTTACCGGACAGCAATAATAAGTAATATCCCAATAGCCGACATTTTGCGGTTGTTGGTGCGCAGGGTACAGGCAATGCGTCCATACTCCCGGCTTGGAGGTGGAAAATGTGTGGGTGGACTGAAAGAAGGCGGGAAACGTTTGGCGGTTTGTGGTTAAATGTGTTGTGTCTTGCCAACTAAAAGGACAATCTTTGTTCTTGCCGACGAAATTGACTATTTCGCTTTATCCTATGGCTTCCTTTGCCTTGTTGACGAGCCACTGATGCTGTTCGGCTATTGTCATGTGGCTGTTGTCGAGAAGTAGGGCGTCGTTTGCCATGCGCAGAGGGGAGACGGAACGGTGAGAGTCGATGTAGTCGCGCTCTTTCACATTGGTAAGGATTTCGCTGTAGTCGGCATTCTCGCCTTTGGCAAGCAGTTCCTTGTAGCGTCGTTCTGCCCTGACCTCAGCCGTAGCCGTGACAAAAATCTTCAGTTCGGCATTGGGGAATACTGTGGTGCCGATGTCGCGGCCATCCATTACGATGCCTTTGTCGATGCCCATGTTCTGCTGCTGCTGAACGAGTTTCTCCCTTACGTACGGCTGCTTGGCTACCATGCTGACACGCTCGGAGACACTCATGGTCCTGATTTCGTTCTCGACGTTCTTGCCGTTGAGCATGGCGAAGTCCTTGCCTGTCGCCTCGTCGCGCTGGAACGAGATGTTTATCTCGCTGATTCGCTGCTCAAGAGCGTCGGCATCAAGCGACTTGCCCGAAAACATGCCGTTTTCGATTGCAAACAGCGTCACGCAGCGATACATGGCTCCTGTGTCAACATATACATAGTTGAGGTCGTGTGCCAGTTCCTTGGCCATAGTACTTTTCCCGCACGACGAATAACCGTCGATCGCAATAATAATCTTTTTCATATAAATAATGTTTTTATAGTCCGTAGCTAACGTTGACATTAAACGACGATGCCGACACGTGGTATTTGCCGTAGGCCACTTGGAGCTTGAATCGCTGTAGCTGAAGGCCTGCGCCAATGGACAAGCCTGCTCCGTGGCTACTGCTTCCCTCATCCTCGGTGATTTTCATCTCGTCGGCACGGCGGAAGTTGTAGCCTCCGGCAATGTAGATGTTCTCTGTGAAGATGATGTCGGCTCCTACCACAAAATGGTTGGCAAAACGACCGTCCCAGTCGTTAAGGTGGGTCATGGTGAACGAGAACCGTATTGGCGAGGCAAGCAGACGCTTTGTGAATCCCACTTGGAGGTCAAGTGGCATCTTCTCGAAATCGTCCTCGTAGGCCTTTATCTGACCACCCAGATTGCGTGCCACGGCAGAGAGCGAGATGCCGTGTTCTTGGTCAAAATAATTCAGTCCGAGATCTACTCCTACTGCCATGGAGTTAAATCCGGCAAGGTCGGAACTGATGAACTTTGCCGTGATGCCTCCCGCCAACTTCTCAGTGAGGTTGTATTCCAAAGCTCCACAGAGCATGATGTCCTTCGCCGACACTTCACCGATAATTTCTCCCGATGCGGTGGTGTGTTTCATCTTGCCGTAGTCCATGTATTGCGCACCTACGAACCATGTCGCCCTGTCGCGAAGTGCTTTGGTGAAACTTGCGCTTGCCGTCTTCGCTTCCTCCATATAGCTCATGAAGTTTAGATTTATGGTCTTGTCGGCAACTCCGGATAACAGTGCTGGATTGTGGAAAGCCAGCGTGGGGTCATCGTCAGTAATGGTAATGTTGTCGCCACCTAAAGCTGCCACGTGAGCACTCACGGGCAACCGCAGGAAATTGTATGCCGTTTCGCTCTCCTGAGCGCGTAAAAATGCGCAAAAGAGGCAAAAAAAGGTGGTTAAAACTATTTTTTTCATCATTTTAATACATTTTGACTGCAAAGATAATGCTTTTTTCAAATATAAAGGCTATTTTTGTACCATCAAAATTGATATAAATGCAATTTATGTGCGTTAAAAGGAGTTAATCTGCCCTGTTGACCCTTTTTTGAGGCACAAAATGAAGTAATTTTTGAATGGAAGTAAAGAAAAACAAGAATGTCGATCTCGAAAATGGACGTTTCAGGATGTTCATGATTTCTATCATTGTCGTCCTGGCATCGTTTTTCGTAGTGCTTGAGTATTCCTCGGACGAAACGGGGGATGATGATGACGACTACGACGAGTTGATGGAGGATATTGAGCTCGCGCCGCTGAAGCGTGACAACGACCGCATAGCCCTTGCCTTGAAACAGGAACCCAAGCCTGCCGCTGAGCGGATAAAAGTGATTGAGAAGACTGACGAACTGAACTGCATGGACATGCCGGAGGAGAAGAGGGAGGAGTCGGACGGAAATAACGATGAGAATGGAGGCGAGCAACAAAAGGAAGAGGAAAAGGACCCCATGTTTGCACCTGCAGAAAATGCTCTCGACGACAATCCTCTGAATTTCCGTGTGGTTGAGGACCTTCCGCAGTTTCCTGGAGGTGCGGTGGAGATGATGAAATGGCTGACGAAAAACCTAAAATATCCCACATTTGCGCAGAAGCGAAAGATTGAGGGAATGGTGATGGTTCAGTTCATAGTGGCCGACGATGGTAGCATGACCGACCTGAAAGTGGTGAAGTCGCTTGAGAAGACCTGTGACAACGAGGCTTTGAGAGTGATGAGAATGATGCCGAAGTGGAAACCAGGCATACAGAACGGGATGCCATGCAGAACCATGGTTTGCATTCCCATAGTGTTTAAATTGTAAAAAATAATCATTAAATATAATATGTACACATCAGACGAATTGCTCAAGAAAGTGAATGACTACATAGAGTCGTCAACAATAAAGCGTCAGCCATCGACGCTCTACGACCCGATAGAATACGTATTGTCGATTGGCGGAAAGAGAATAAGGCCTGTGCTAATGTTGCTTGCCTACAACATGTATCGCGACGACGTTGACAGGATAATCGCTTCGGCAATAGGATTGGAAACCTACCACAACTACACGTTGCTGCACGACGACCTGATGGACAATGCCGACGTGAGACGAGGCATGCCTACGGTGCACAAAAAATGGAACGCCAACACCGCCATCCTGTCGGGCGACTCGATGCTCGTAGTGGCTTTCCAGCGTGTTGCCATGTGTCCGCAGGAACATCTGAGGACAATTCTCGACCTGTTTACCGAGACGGCATTGGAAATAGGCGAGGGACAGCAGTACGACATGGATTTCGAGACTCGCACGGATGTGACTGAAGACGAATACATTGAGATGATACGCCTGAAAACCAGCGTCTTGCTTGCATGTGCCGTGAAGATGGGTGCCATTCTTGCCGGTGCATCGCAGGAGGATGCCGACAACCTCTATTCCTTTGGAGAGAAACTTGGCCTGGCATTCCAACTGCAGGACGACCTGCTCGACGTGTTTGGCGACCCGAAGGTGTTTGGAAAGGCTATTGGAGGCGACATCACCTCGAACAAGAAGACCTACATGCTAATCAACGCCTTCCTGCTTGCCGACGATGCGCAGCGGAAGGAACTGCACGAGTGGATTACGGTGGAAAACTTTGACAAGGCGGAGAAGATTGCCGCCGTGACGCGACTATACCGCGAGATAGGCATCAAGGAGCTCTGCGAAAAGAAAATAAACCAGTATTTTGACGAGGCACGAGCTTTTCTGGATAAAATTAAGGTGGCAGAAGAGAAAAAGGAGCAACTGCGCATCTTTACCGACAAAATGCTTAACAGGGTGAATTAGTCATTTAGTAACATGCCATATAGACGTTTGCCAAAAACCGATGCCGCAAGGCTAAAGGCACTCCGAACGGTGCTGGAAAACAACGACATCTACACGGTGCGGAATCGTGTGGTGAACTGGGCTGTGCTGAACAAGTGCCGACCCGCCTACGACCGCCTGCTGACAGCCCTGGGGCAGTACAAGGTGAGACTTGAGGCGCAGAAGAGAGTGAGTGCGCGAATAGATTCGTTGCAGCACAATGCGACGATGTTCGTCAACCATTTCGTTCAGGTGCTGCTGTTGGCCTTCGAAAGGGGAGAGATAAAACGGGAATACAGGAAACTCTATGGACTTGACGATGACAGCCAATGCCTTCCGCAGACGAAAACGTCGGAGAGTCTTATTGCCGTGGGAGAGAAAATCGTCGAGGGCGAGAAACTTAGGCTGAAGAAGGGTGGACTGCCCATCTATAATCCCACAATAGGAAAGGTAGCCACACACCTTGATATCTTTAAGGAGGTGTATGTGGATTATCAGCGGAAGAAGCAAATGACGGAGAAGGCTCTTGCCGACATTCAGGCTCTCAGGCCTGAGACCGACGAAATTATACTTGACCTGTGGAACCAGATAGAGGCGCACTATGCCGAGCAGCCGCCTGAGACAAGATTCAACTCTTGCAGAAAATTAGGAGTTATTTACTATTATCGTAGGCATGAGCCTCATATTTATTGATTTTTTGAGAAATGATTGTCGATACACACATACATCTTGACGGAGAGGAGTTTACAGAAGACGTTGAAGAGGTGGTGGCACGGGCTAAAGAGGCCGGGGTAGGCATGATGCTGCTTCCTGCCATAGACGCAATGACCACCGATGCCGTAGCTGAAATGGCCAAACGCTTCGAGGGATATGCCTTTCCCATGATAGGGCTTCATCCGGAAGAGGTGAGGGACGACTGGGAAGGCGTGTTGAAAGAGATGCGGCCTAAGGTGTCGGCTCCCTTCGTTGCCATTGGCGAGGTGGGACTTGATTTCTACTGGAGCCGTGAGTACGAGAAGGAGCAACTGCTGGCGTTTGAGGAACAGGTGAAGTGGTCGGTGGAGACGCGGCTGCCCCTGATGATACATTGCCGAAAGGCACAGAACGAGATGGTCGGCATAATGAAAAAATACAAGGACGAGTTGCCCGGTGGCGTGTTCCACTGTTTCACTGGCAACGAGCAGGAGGCAAGGCAACTTCTCGAATTCCAGAATTTTGCGTTGGGAATAGGCGGCGTGCTGACGTTCAAGAAGTCAAATCTGCCTGCGGTATTGCCTACCATACCGTTCAAGCGGATAGTGCTTGAGACCGATGCACCCTACATGGCTCCGGTGCCCATGCGCGGAAAACGCAATGAGAGCAGCTACTTGGTTTATGTGGTTGAGAAGATGGCGGAGAGCTACGGCGTGACGGCAGAGGAGATAGAGAGACAGACGACCGAGAATGTTGAACGACTGTTCAATCTTCGTTCTTCTCTTTAGCCGAATATCTGATTTTCAATGCGTTGTGCCTGCGGAGCATCTGCTTGATGTCGATGATGGTGCCCATCTTCACCCTGCGGTCGGCCTTAATATCGACAACCATTCTGTTGAGGTCTTCAGCCGAAGCGTTTTTGCGCTCGGAAGAGATGAACGACGCAATGTCGTCGATGGTTGAAATCTTGTCGTTCAATTGAATGACCATATCGCCACTGGCGGCTTTGTCGTGTGCATCGATGGGTCTGCCTACATATATATAAGAGGTGGCAGAGCGTCGAGTCAGCTTCTCAAGTCTGGTTCCCTCCGGCGTGTCGTACTTCACCTTCATCTCGTCTTGGCGCAGGTGCGTCACGATGAGGAAGAAGAAAAGCACGGTGAAGATGAGGTCGGGTAGCGATGCCGTGTTTAGTGCGGGTATGCTTTTTTTCTTGTCCTTAATCATTGTTCATCTCCTTTCTGTCGTGATAGCTTGTCGGTCGTCAGCAGCGTCAATCTGTTCAGAGATGCGTTGCGGGAAAGCCTTGACGGCAGCCGACTGGTTTTCCTGTGAGCATTTTGCGTAAGGGCGATTGAACTGCTTGCGGCAATATTCGTCGCGCAAGTCCTGATAGACTCCCACCAATGTGTTCTGTACTTGGAAATAGACGTCGAACTCGCTTTCGCGGTCGGCATGTATTGACACCACATGGTCAGTAGGCGCTGCCGTGATGAACTTTTCCAGTTTCTCGGCAAGCTGCGAGGTAGTGGTCTGTATGCCATCGACAATGATGGCGTTGTCGGCATTAATCTCTATTTCAAGAACTTTCTCGCGGTCAATCTGCATTATCTCGTTGTTTTCCTCTTTTTGAATGGGAGGCAGTTGGCGCATGAGTCCCTTGTCGGTGTCGAGCGATGTGGTAACAAGGAAGAATATGAGCAGGATGAACGAAATGTCAGCCGTAGAAGTGGTGTTTAGGGCTGCATTTTGCCTTTGCTTCTTTCTCCTGAACTTTATCGTTCTCATAGGTGTGTTTTTCGTTTATTTTCTCAAGCGTCGTGCCCAACCCGACATGCTCAGCACAACGCTGGCGATGGCAAGAACGAGCATAAGATAGACGAAGAAGATGACCGCATCGGTGAGTAGGGGAGCGTTGAACTTAGGGTCGTCGATGAAGGGCATGTCGAATCCGACGAGCCAAAACAGCCCGAAGACAATGACGGCCAATGCAACAAGGACCACCAGGATGGTGCGCGACAGACGTGCTGGGTTCTTGGGTGTTTTCATGTCAGCTTCTTTCTTGTTTATACTTTGAAATGGAGTCGAGCAGGGTTATTGCCGATTCTTCCATTTGCGATGTCAGATGCTCTATCTTCGATAGTATGTAGTTGTAGAACAGCTGGAGTACAACGGCGACGATAATACCGAAGATGGTGGTTATGAGTGCCACTTTCATTCCCGATGCCACGATGGTGGCACTGATGTCGCCAGCCTGCTGTATTTGGTCGAACGACATGACCATGCCTATCACCGTGCCGAGGAATCCCAACGACGGTGCAATCTGGATAAACAGGTTGATCCATGTACAGCCGCGTTCGAGATTGGCCGTCTGAACTGTTCCGTACGAGACGATGCTACGCTCTATGTCGTCAAGCGACTCATGTATTCTCAGCAGTCCCTGATAGCATATTGAGGCAACCGGGCCACGGGTGTTGCGGCAGACGTCCTTAGCTCCCTCGATGTCGTTCTTTGCAACAAGAGCATCTATGTCGGCCATGAATTTCTTGGCGTTTATCTCGGAAAGGGTCAGATAGATGATTCGTTCGATGCAGAAAGCCAGTCCGAGCACGAGAGCCAATGCCACGAGCGACATGAATCCGGCGTTGCCTTCGATGAACTTGCGCTTCAGCTGCTTGTGCATACCTTTTGACTCCGCCACGTCCATGAGTTCATCCTCAGCCAGCTCTTCGTCGGTGGGTGTCGTCATTGCCACGGCAGTGTCAATGGCAGCCGAGTCGATTGAAGACGACTTTCCCGAGATGGAGTCCGCCACGACTGAAGTTGGAGTGTATTGTTGGGTATTTGCCTTTTGTGCGCTTGCTGACTGGCAAACGGAAATAAGTACAATGGTTATGACAATGATTATTTTCTTCATGATGAAAACCAATCTTTCCAATCCTTTTACAAAGCGGAAAGGACGGGATTCGAACCCGTGAAACGCGGTTAACGTTTACACGCTTTCCAGGCGTGCCTCTTCAACCACTCGAGCACCTTTCCTTTTTTCGGAGTGCAAAGTTAGCATTATATTTCCGTAAAACAATCATTCTTGTAGGCTTTTTAATCTTTTTTTGGAAATGGCATTTGATTAATTGGGATTTTTTGTGTAAGTTTGCACCGTTTTTTTGAAAATAGATATGAAAATAGGATTTGACAACGAGAAATATCAGAGTATTCAGTCTGAGAACATCAAGGAGAGAATATCTCAATTCGACGGAAAACTCTACCTCGAACTTGGTGGAAAACTGTTTGACGACCACCATGCAAGTCGTGTGTTGCCAGGATTCCAGCCTGACAGCAAGCTGCGCATGTTCCAGAAGCTGAGCGACAGCATAGAAATAGTCATCGTAATCAGTGCCGCCGACATTGAGAAGAACAAGAAGCGTGCCGACCTTGGCATAACCTACGACGAGGACGTGCTCCGACTGAGGGCGGAATATCAGCATCGAGGGTTCATGGTTGGCTCGGTTGTCATAACCCACTATAACGGACAGCCAGCTGCCATCGCCTTCAAGCAGCGACTGGAGCGCGACGGAATAAAGACCTACTGCCACTATCTCATCGAGGGCTATCCGCACAACGTCGCACTCATTGCCAGCGACGAGGG
>JBJEKR010000198.1:0-8088 GCA_051878735.1 Prevotella sp.
TTAAATAAATAATATTATCCTTAGGCACGGACTTGGCATTGCCTGTTGTGGCCTTACATTCAATAGGCACACATTGACCCTTAAGGCGCATCAGGGACGCCCACACTCCCAGTCGTTGGCGCATATATGAAGAGAAATTCGTCGAACTCACGTTAAATATTTATAGAGTAAATACACCTAACATCAACAATTGCAATAAACAGTATTCCTTTTCACCTTTTTTCCTTGCAAGAATAAAAGAAAACATGTAATTTTGCAACGACGACAGCAGAATAGTGCATAAAACACCCACAATTCTGCACTCATTGGCATAATAATTCAAAGTTGGATAAGTAAAAGTGAATTCTCAAACGTATTAATTATAAAAGATGAAAACGATGAGAATAAAAACATTTTTTCTATCTGTTGTATGCCTTGCATCGGCAATGACCACATGGGCAGACAACAAAGAGGTTGACCAACTGAAGAAAAAGGTTGACCCATACCTCAGACTCGTGGAGCAGCAAAGTGACTGGCTACTCTCGCGCCTGCAGATGTACTGGACGACGCACGCCACGGACGTGATGATTGAAGGCGAGACCTTCAGCCACCCCGCAGGCGACAAGGCTCCAGTGCCTACGGTGAAGTTCAACGGCATGAGAAGCCATGCGGGAACGTACTATGCGCCTAAGCTCGAAGACGTGATGCCTTACGACGACAACGAGATGGGCGACGTGCACTTCATCAGCCGACAGACGGGGAAACAGGAACTCGTGAGCACGGCGAAGACAGGAAACGCCATCGGCAGCCTCAACCGACAGATAATGTCACTGGCACGCGACGCGGCACTGCTCTACCGCTACACCGCCGATGAGCGTTATGCTCGCATGGCGCTGGGAGTGTTCGACACATACATGAAGGGCATCTACTACCGCAACGTGCCAACCGACCTTAACCACGGACATCAGCAGACACTCGTGGGAATGCAGACCTTCGAGGTGATTCACGAAGACATTGTGGGCGAGGCGACTGAGATATATCGTCTGTTAGGCGACTACATCACAGCCGACCGCGACATCTACGAGGGTGCATTGAAGAAATGGGCAGACAACATCATTGACAACGGCGTGCCTCACAACAACTGGAACCTGTTTCAGGCAATCTTCATCGTGAAGGTGGCATCGGTGTTGCAGCCGGACGAGAGATATGCCGACGGCAAGGGCAAGCAGCACTATCTGCGTCAGGTGACCGACGTGTCGAGCATCCGGCAGTGGAGCATAAGACGCTTGGCTGATTTCGGCTACGACGATACGACGGGAATATGGTATGAGTCGCCGGGCTACAGCCTAACGGTGCTGCGCGACTTCACCGACTTTGCCAATACGCTCGACCGCGACCACGGCATCGACCTCTTCCGCGAACTGCCCGTGCTGATTAAGGCAGTGGAGGCGGCAGTGCAATATCTCATGCCAAACCGCATGGCAGCAGGTTTCGGCGACACTCACCCTAACTACATGTCGCCTAAAGCAGCCGAAAGCATCATCGACTATGCACAGCGACACGGCGACAAGGCATTGGTTGCACGCATGGAGAAGCAGAAGGCAGCCATTGCCGCCGACGCTCCGAAGGAAATGGTTGAGCAGTATGTGTCGCCATCGTTCTACGCTCCTAACGTGTCGTGGGTGATGCAGCGCAGCGGCATGGACAGGAATCACGACCTCGCCATATCGCTCAACGGAAGTCTCGGCAACCATCAGCACGCCAACGGAATATCCATGGAACTATACGGCAAGGGCTTCGTATTGGGACCCGATGCGGGCATCGGCAAGGCTCTCTACAGCGGCTTCGACTATTTGGAATACTACTCGCAGATGCCAGCACACAACACGGTGTGCGTCAATGGCGTTTCGTCATATCCCGTGATGATGTCGCAACACGGCTTCAAGGTTGAAGCCCGCTATCCCGCGACAAACGACTGCGGCAACTTCCAGCCCGTCACCTTCTCGCAGGTGTCGTTCATTGAGCCGGAAACACAAGCCGACCAGATGCGCACCAACGCCATAGTAAAGACGAGCGAGACAGGCGGCTACAATGTTGACATATTCCGCAGCAAGACCGAAAGAGCATCACAGTTCCACGACTACTTCTACCACAACCTCGGACAGACAATGTCGCTCACCCGTGCCGACGGCAGAAGTCTCAACCTGCAGCCTACCGACGAGCTTGCCTTTGCAGGAGGCCATCTCTATGCCTATTCTTATATATATAATAAAGAGTCGCAAGTGACTGCCGACAACGTGCGTTCGACGTTCAGCATAACCAATGGTCCAGAGATGACGATGTGGTTCAAGGGTTCTGACAATCAGACCGTGTTCAAGGCTCTCTCTCCCGTGAACATGGAATACGAACGTCTCGGCAAATACATTCCCTATGACGTGGAGAAGCAACCCGTGCTGACGTTCATCGCACGCCGACATGGCGAGGCTTGGGACAATCCCTTCATCGCCGTGTTTGAGCCTTCGAGCAAGGACGAGCCGTCGGAGATTGAGTGGATTGACTACTTCACTCCCGCCAATGGAGCTACGGGCATCATCGTTCGCCTGAAGTCGGGTGACGTGGATTATATCTTCTCAGCCCCCAAGGCATGCAAGATGAAGTATGAGGGAATGAAGATGGAAGGAGTATTTGGAGTGTTCAGAAACGGCAAACCATTATTGACGAAATAAGTTATGAAGATATTGACTACACTTGCTTGCCTACTGCTCTCGGCAGTGGCAAACGCAGAGAAACTGACGTCGCCTGATGGCAGATACGAGATAGACATCAACGGAATGTCGTATTCCGTAAAATTTGAGGGACGCACTATCGTTGGCGACAGCCGTTTGGGAATCGACATCGACAATAGTCTGATTGAGTCGGCTCTCGGCATACCGAACGACAACATAGCTCACTGGTGCGACGACATGAAACTCAACAATGTTGACCGTTCAGAGCGCGACACCACATGGACTCCCCTCTACGGCGAGAACGCTACTATCCGCGACAACTACAAGTCGATGACCCTACACTACGCCAAGGGGACACCTTCGGCTAAAGATGCGTCTGGCTACGACAAACGTCGCTACTATGCGCTCGACATCGAGGTAAGAGCCTACAACGAGGGCATCGCCTTCCGCTATCACTTCCCCGAGACAGCCAACGGACTCTTCCTGCACATCAAGAACGAGGTGACCTCGTTCCGTATGCCCGACGGCACCATGGCTTGGTACGAGGCTTGGGCACAAGGACCTTACCACTATCAGCCACTGAGCAAAGCTCAATGGAATGAGTGTGAGCGTCCGCTGCTCATGCTCCTACCCGACGGCACTTACGTCGCCTTGCTCGAAGCGGCAATGACCGACTTTGTGCGCGGTAAGTTCTCACTCGAAGCTGACAATCTGCTGAAGGTGAAGATCTACGAGAGTGCCGATGTCACTTCTCCTTTCAACACTCCTTGGCGCGTCATCATGGCGGCCAACCGCCCCGTGGAACTCATCAACAACAAGGAGATAGTGCTGAACCTCAATCCCGAATGTCAGATTGACGACACCTCGTTCATCCGTCCCGGCAAGGCGTTCCGTTCAGGTCGTCTCGACAAGGAGCATATCTTCAAGAGCATCGACTATTGCAAGAAGATGGGCTTCGAGTATGTGGAGCTCGACGCTGGATGGTACGGTCCTGAGATGTGGGTGGCATCTGATGCACGCAAGGTGATAGAGACACGCGACTTCACCATGCCCGAGGTGTGCGAATATGCGCGTCAGCAGGGCGTCGGCGTTTGGGTGTATGTCAACCAGCGTGCGCTCTACCGTCAGCTCGACGAGCTTCTGCCGCTCTACCGTCAGTGGGGAATAAAGGGAATAAAGTTCGGTTTCGTGCATATCGGCAACCAACAGTGGACGCTGTGGCTGCACGATGCAGTGCGCAAGTGCGCCAAATATGGCATAATGGTGGACATTCACGACGAATACCGTCCCACAGGCTTCAGTCGCACCTACCCCAACCTGCTCACACAGGAGGGAATACGCGGCAACGAGGAAATGCCCGATGCCACACATAATGTCACGCTCCCCTTCACCCGCTTCCTCTGCGGCCCCGGCGACTACACGCTCTGCTATTTCAACAACCGAGTGAAGAACACCAAGGCACATCAGCTTGCCATGGCAGCCGTCTATTACAGTCCGCTGCAGTTCCTCTTCTGGTACGATCTGCCTTTCGTCGATAAGGGCGAGGCAGAGCTGAAGTTCTGGCGCGACTGCCCCACGGTATTCGATCAAAGCATAGCTCTTGACGGCATTCCCGGCGAGTATATCGTCCAAGCCCGCCGCAGCGGCGACGAGTGGTTTGTGGGAGCAATGACCAACACTGAGGCACGCACAGTGACTATCAACACCGCCGACTTCCTCCCAGCAGGCAAATACGAGGTGGAGATATACAATGACGACCCGACTCTCACGACCCGCACCAAGGTGTCGTCGAAAATGATAAAAATAAAGTCGGGCAAAAAGATAGAGCTGGCACTGCAGCCTTCGGGTGGAGCGGCGGTGAGAATTAAAAAATTGGGTTTTTAGTATTTAGTTAGGTTTAAGTTTGATTTGATTGGGTAGGCTTTCAAAGGGTAAAAGTAGTATTCAGTGATAACATTTTGAGTTTTTAAATTTTTTGCTCTTAATTATTTATTGACTTCGTCGATTGCTGGCTTCACCTCAGCATAGCTCAAGCGAGCTTGGCTCTGCTTTCGGTTCGAGCAGCAATTCTTAATTATTAATTCTTAATTATGAAAACATCGTTATTAGTTTTGTCGCTATGCCTCGCTGCAATGCAGGCATCGGCTCAGACGGGCAGACTACAGACGGCAAAAGCTCCCACAGGCGCACCGCTGAAACACGACTACCGAGTGATGGTGCAGCAACGCGGCACCGACCAGTGGACCGACATAGACACCTACATGGCAAAGGTGAACTCACCGCAACCCAACGGCAAACACGAACGGACGGAAATCTCCTACGCCATGTTCGACTTCACAGGCGACGTGACGGTGCGTGTGGTTCGCTGCGACAAACAGTTTGCCAACGTGCGCATTCGTCCGCAAAGCAAGGGCATCAGCACCACCACCGTCAACGACTCCACCGTTCAGTTCATGCTCACCCAGCCGGAGAACCTCAGCGTGGAGTTCGACGGCGACATCACGAGCAATCTCCTTCTCTTCTCCTCCACTCCGTGCGCCACTGCCGAAGAGGCAAGGAAAGAGGCAAAGAAGCAGAAGCGGGAGTTTATCTATTACGCACCGGGACTTTACACTGCCGACACCATAAAGGTGGCATCAAACACTACCGTCTATCTATCGCCTGGCAGCTACTTCACTGGCACCTTCACCATCGAGGGCGCTCAGAACGTGAGCATCGTCGGACGAGGCATTGCCCGCCCTGTAAGCGGCTACGAAGGATGCCACGTCTATCGCAGCAAGAATGTGGAGATTGACGGTCTCGTAGTCAACACCTGTCCCGTAGGCGAGAGCGATGGTGTTACGCTCCGCGACGTGCGCAGCATCTCCCACCCACAGTGGGGCGACGGCCTTAATGTCTTCGCTTCGTCAAACGTCACCTACGACCGCGTCTTCTGCCGCAACAGCGACGACTGCACCACAGCCTACGCCACACGCAAGGGACATAAGGGCTCAGTGCGCAACGTCCGCATGAGCAACTCGACGCTATGGGCTGACGTGGCTCATCCTATCTTCATCGGACTACACGGCAATCCAGAGGTGGGCGACAGCATCGTCGGTCTCGTGTATGAAAACATCGACATACTTTGCCAGGCAGAGCCGCAGGTTGACTATCAGGGTTGTCTCGCCATCAACTGCGGCGACGACAACACCGTGAAGGACGTGCTGTTCGACAACATACGCATTGAGGAAATCATCGACGGCTGCATACTGCAAGTGAAGGTGGGTTGGAACCAGAAGTACTGCACTGCCGCAGGACGTGGCGTGCAGGACATACGTTTCCGCAACGTGCGCTACACAGGCAAGCTGCCCAACCTATCAATCATCACTGGCTACGACGCCGACCATGCCGTCGATGGTGTCACCTTCGAGAAGTTCTCCGTCAACGGTCGCACCATCAGCGACACCATGCCCAGCAAACCGCCCTACCATCAGACCTCCGACTACGTCCCAATGTTCGTAGGTTCGCACGTCAAGAACCTGAAGTTCAAATAGCAAAACAACTATGGAAATTAAGAATTAAGAATTAAAAATTAAGAGAATATGTCACGGCATTTATTATGCACAACTATTTCTCTTAATTCTTAATTTTTAACTCTTAATTCTCAATTATATTTCATTGTTCAACCTTCAATCCTTCAACGTCATCCTTCACGATGTCTTCCCTTGGGTCGCTGCCGATGGAGCTGAACGTGACGTTGTGAAGCTTGATGCCGTCAACGTGACGCAGGAACAGACCGCGAGAGGGGAGATTGCCCCAAACCGTGGGCTGCGGATAGCCCTTTTCGTCTTCAACAACATCAGCCACTGTCTTCCAGAACGTGTCGTAAACGGCAGAGGGACGCATGTCGTGACGCTTCTCGTTCTTCTCTGCCTTGCGCCATGCCTTTGGAGCGAGTCCGCCGATGTTCTCAAAGCTGACGTTGCTCAGCGTCACGTTCTCCACACGGTGACCGGGAATGCCCGTAATTGATGCGCTGTAGTTGCCAGTAGCGTAGGCGTGGACGTTGCTGATGTTTATGTTCTTCATCGTGCCTACAGGTGCGTCAGTCTCGCCAGGCATTCGTCGTCCGCGGTTGGCAAGACGGATGTAGAGCGGACATTGCGTGCCGCGTATCAGAATGTTGTTTACCGTGACGTCTTCCATCTTTCCTCCGTCAACAAGTTCGAGTGATATTGCCGTAATGCCGTCGGGCGTTGACTTCAAGATGCGCTTACCCTTGTTCTCGCTGGGCTTCACTATACAGTCGGAAACAAGAATACGGATGAAACCGCCTACAGACTCCGTTCCGCACTTTATGGCGTTTGCGAAGCTGCTGAGAATACAGCCTTTCACCACGACGTCCTCGCACGGCGCAAGTCCCGTGCTTTTCAATACTACTGCATCGTCGTCGGCATCGATGATGCAGTTCGTTACGATGAAGCGTCGGCAACCGTCGATGTCGATGCCGTCGTTGTTGCCGTGGCAGTGGTTCCACGAGGTGATGCCCTCAACCAGCACGTCCTCGCAGTTCATGTAGTGCTGGTTCCACCCCGGAGCGTTCTTAATGGTGATGTCCCTCACCTTAACGTTCTTGCACGAGACGAAGAGAATGTTTCTCGGCGGCACTATCACCGACTTGTCGGGAGCCGTCACGCTGCCGTGCTTCTTCGCTCCCCTTCCGTCAATTGTGCCGTGTCCCGTCAGTGCGATGTCCTCAGCGTCGGCGGCATAGATGAGTGCATTTCCACCATTCTCTTCCTTTTGCGTGCGATAGTGGTTACGTGGCTGCATGGGGAAATCGAGGAAGTCATCGGAGGCATAGAGGTATGCGCCGCGCGAAAGGTGCAGCTCAACGTGACTCTTCATGTAGATTGTGCCGCAGCGGTATTTTCCCGCAGGCACCACCACGCGTCCGCCTCCGTGGGCGTGGCAGTCGGCAATGGCAGCGTTAATGGCTGTCGAAGCCAGTTGCGTGGTGTCATTTACTGTTCCGTAGTTTGCAATGGCATAGTCCTGTGCGTTGCAAATGCAGCTCGCAACAGCCAACAGTGCACTAAAGATTGTTCTTTTCATTCTTAACTCTTAATTCTTAATTTTTAACTCTTAATTTCTCTCCCCCTTGGGGGAGCCGGAGGGGGCTTTCATTCTTAATTTTATTATAATACGAACGAGAGTAGCGATACACATGAGACAAAAGGGCATTTTTTGTGTTAATAATACATAAATTGCAGAAAATCCCCTTCCTTTCATCAACAGAACAAGTTGTCAACTAAAAAACAAGTGAAATCCCTTTCTCGTTCGTATTATTTATTCAACTTTCGCAGGTATTCGTAATCTCCCGATTGTAGGGGCAGACCGAAGC
>JBJEKR010000199.1:0-8057 GCA_051878735.1 Prevotella sp.
GCAGCCGCCCAGGCAGCAGTTGAAGAGTAATTTTTCAATACGCTTAAAATAATAGGCAAGCATCTCTCCAAAGGGTGCTTGCCTTTATTTATTATGATATTTTCTCGGATTATTTGGTCGTTCGACATTATTTTAGTAATTTTGCCGCAGAATTTGCGACGTTATTCATTGTGTATTGTCGCACTAAACAAAGAAGATTGACGGCTATGAGGCAAAGATAACGTCAAAGACCTGGGCAGCGCTGGCAAAATGTTCGAAAGACACTGCCATACGCGACATTCAGGACCTTGTCAACAAGAACCTGCTGACAGAGGACATCCCTGGTGCCAAACGGCCAAGCTACTCTATCGTCTATGATGTGGAAGACCTAACGCAGTTCTTCACCGAAGTGAGCATCGTCGAGGATAATGGTAAACTATATCTCAATGCTCTGTTTAAAGGCAAGAAGAATATCAGAGAAAGGTTATTGCCGCTTGATGCTGAACGTTATCAAAAAGGAGATCTTCCTTTATCAAATCTGCTCAGCAAGTACTGTTCGTATTACATGGCAAGTAAGTAAAGTTCATGCTAATGATTTTCTTCTCGCTCGCCCTGATTTCAATGTCGTGAACGAGGAAGACGTAGTCAATGCCCCATGAGTATCTTCTGCGCCAATGGAACATACCATGTCTTGACCTCCTGCTCTGTGGGCGTATGACAACCGGGGAAGTGGTAGCTGTAGTTGTAATGCTCCAAGAATAGCGGTTCAAAGTGAGCCAGCGTATCTTGTTCTCCGAAAAGCCCCCACACTCGGTCTTTGTAATGCGGATTGCAGCTGTCGAATTGCGTAGCTTCGAGTTCCTCAAACTCATGGATAAGTTCCTCGTCAATAATCAGCTTCTGGTTGCCATCTTTGCGTGGTGCCTTGTACTCGTGTTCTCCAATGCGCTCTTTAAGGAAGTCTGTCATCTTGAAATGCGGATTGCCGAGTAGGGCAGGAATGCCTACAATGGGTGCAAGCATCTGGGCAAGGAAAGCTCCACAACTGTTGCCGATGAGCAGGTCGGGCTTCTCCTTGTCGATGATGGTGCGAATGTATTTCAACGCTTCCTTGGGATGCAACGTCAGGTCGGGAGTCAGCACAAGGGCTTGCCCTTCAAAAGCCTCCTTCAATGCAAATGCCATCGGACAGCTGCCTGTGGCAAAGAAGCCATGTAGAAAAAGTATTTTCTTCATTGTCGTTTTTAGTCATTATCTTATCTCGTTATTTCTTGTCGTTCTTGCAGATCAAGTGTACTCCCGTGAACTGCTGGCAGTACTCCCGCGAGAGTACTCTGGTACTTAGGCGTGAGTACTGGAGTACTCTGACCAGAGTACTGTTGTAATCCAATGTGAAGTACTGTTGTAATCCAAAGTGAAGTACTGTTGTAATCCAATGCTGAGTACTGTGCTACTCAGGTCAGAGTACCGGGTCAATCATACCAGTTGATGTTCTCTTCATAACTCTCGAACTTCATCTCCTCTGTTACGCCAACCTTCTTCAAGGCATCAAGCACTATACGTTGCTCCTTAGGAGTGAGGGCTGTATCACCTCGTCTTCGCTCGTAATAGGCATTGCGGCCAAACGTGGCTATCAACATCATCGAGAAGCGGTCGTACTGCTCGGGGAACATTCGCTTCTGGAAGTGGGCGAAGCCGCGGGCGTATGTAATAGGCTTGTTGCTGCGGTAAAATTTGCAATGGGCATCCTTGCTGCATTTGTTTGGATTCACCACACTCAGTATATCATTCTTTTCCAACAGTGTCGGATAGGCTATCCGATGCAGGCAGGTCTCTGCCATTGGACAGTCGCTTAGCTGACATACGGCATAGCCTGAGGGAAGGGATGTATAAAACTTCTTTGGCATAATATTCTTTTTCTTAATCGTTATTCTTTAATGTTGCTATTCTTATATCGGCATAATCCTCATCTTCAAGAAAATCAGAGGAGCTGGTGTCTCTTTTCAGTACAATCCATTTTCCAGCACTTGTATTTCCAGTGCGTGTGATAATCCCCTGTTTTTGCATTTCATTCAAATACCTTCTGATAGTTCGTACAACTACGGACAAGACTCGTGACATTTCTACTGCTGAAATTCGTTCGTTGTCATTAAGCAGTTTTATTATTTCTCTTTGTCTTTTAGTAAGTTGAACTGGTGACAAACTGGTGACATTACTAGTGACATCACTAGTGACATTATCTGCGACATTCACCATCTTCATGAACTTAGTTCGTTGTACCGTCACCTCTACGCCACCACAGAAGTTTTGCACTTTGGGCATTGGTATTCCAGCTGCTTCAAAACCTTCACGAATTTTCATGTAGCCACGCCCCCATGTATCAATAAATCCTGCCTTGAACATAGCATTCGCAATGTTCCTGTTGCGTGGCTTTGATGAGTGCCTGCCTATTAAGGTTTCTTCTGTATAGCCCTCGGGCAGTTCACCTTCATTCCAAACTTCCAAATGGTCGTCATCGATATGCATCTGAAGGCACGCCCCGTAGGGGGCAATAGCCCATAGCCCGGGGCAACGCCCTGGGTAGGTTAATCGCCGCATATGCGCCCTGCAAGGGCAAAAGCGTATACCCTTGGTAACCTGTGGCAAACCGTCAATCCGTAAACACATATCTGTCATCATAACTTATTCCGTATAATTTTAAAAAACCGATATACTCATCATGGAACGAATGCTTCGCATGATGCGTCTTTTGGTTCTTGATGTACTCCAATGTTTTGTCAACAACGGATTGACTCACCGAAAATGCACCGTAACCACCTTGCCATTCAAATTGTTCATATCGAGCATTTATCGTTTTTATCCATCTGCTGCTGTTGCGTTTCACTTCTTCCACAACATGGGAAATGCTCTCGTTTTTGGATAGCAAGAAGAGGATATGGACATGGTCTCCTGTTCCACCTGTTTGTATCACGCTGCATCCCGTGGTGTTGACCAATTGACCAATATAGGCATGTATGCGCGCCAGATCCTCATCGCTAATATGAGGACTGGTGGTCTTGATATGAAATATCAAGTGAATATATATTTTACTTAATGACTGTGCCATATATTAATTTATTTTTTGTCATCACCATGGATTTTATGCTTTTGCCCTTACAGGGCGTTTCTTCCTTTGTATTCCAATTACTCAGGGTGTCGCTTCGCTTTGCCCTGAGCTATGGGCTTATTGCCCTTACAGGGCGTTTCTTCCCTTCATTGTTTATACCTCTTATATATTGTCATTCTTGCGAATCAGTGGTTCCTGTCTCTATGACCTTTGTTTCTTCGATATGTTTATAGAGACAATTTTCTGTTTCCACAAGAATGTCATAAGATACGTCATCAAAGCCAAAGGCTCCATATGCATCTACAATATATATAAAGCCATTCCGTGTCTCGTTGTTAATGGTGAATGAAACATTGTCACCAACTTTATACTTTGGGTATCCTTTCATTGTCGTATGATGTTTTTATTTTAATTTCGATAAGACATCCCCAGACTTGGCATAATTTTGCGAGGCAGAGTTACCTTCCCTTGCACCCCTTAATCTATTGTACAACCCTTTGCCTTTGATGGTCAGCAGATATTTCTGACGGGGGTGACGTGGAGAATCGGGATATAGCATACGCACCCAACCATCGTTGATGGCAGGAGTGAGGGAATATTCAAGGAAGTTTGGACGATGTTTCAGATTTAATCGGTGCATCATTTCCTTTACTGCCACCTGTTCTTCCCCAATAACTAAAACAAGACGCTTGATATTATCATTGTCAGTGATGAACTGATTGACTCCCGTTTGAACTTGTTCGGGTACTTGTTCGGGTACTTGTTCGGTACTTGTGGGGGTGTCACCCACATATCCAATCAGCATATATCTATTCTTCAGCTCGTTCTGTTCGCCAAGCATAAGATTGCGGAAGAAGAGGGTCAAGAACGATTTGTCTGGCTCGATATTCTTTGATGGATTACGATAGTTGGCACGAACCAAGGCATTGCGGAAATACCATGAATTGTTGGCAAATAAATCGTTGTTGACGGTGAACCCACATGAACGCAGATACTTGATGATAAAAACTGCCGTGGTACGGGTATTGCCCTCACGGAAAGGGTGGTTCTGCCACAACAGACTCACGAAATCAACGATATGCGCAATAATCTGATCGTAAGACAATCCGCTATAGTTGAAGTCGCGCTCTTGCTGGATGTCATACTTGAGTGCCTCATGGATATCGGCAGCACGTCCATATACGACAGAATCTCCCTGTAGTATCCATTCCTTCTTGGAAATATCATAGGGACGTATCTCTCCTGCATGCTTGAACACACCTTCGAACAGATGACGGTGAATATTCAGCACCTCTAAAGCTGTCAGAGAGAAAGACTTCTCGCCGAGCAGTTTGGCTATGTTGGCTGCCACGCGGTCTGCCTCCTCCTTTGCAGTATCGTCCTCATCGTGGGTGGTCTTATTGATATAGTATGTGTGCAGTTGCTCGCGCACTTCATCAATGGTGATGTCGCCCTCGATGTGTCTGATGGCAGTCTGCTTCAGATAGTCAGACACTTTCAGTCCGTCAACATCCTGCAGACCAATGGCAGTACGCCACACTGACGCTTTCTCGCGTTTATGTGGTTCCGCTATTCGCTCGTATGCCTCAAAGTCTATATACCGATTGTCATCCATACCTATTTCTCCTCCAGCATCTTTACGAGTTCGCTATAACCCTTGATATATTCCGTCTCTGATTTGTCGAGACGGGCAAGGATGGTCTCTACGCTGTCATACACCACCTTCTCACGTTCCACTTCCTTGTACTTGTTGATGGAGAGGTCGTAGCCGTTGGCACGGATGTCATCCACTGGGACAAAGAAGCTCTGCTCCTTCCTGCTGCGGCTCTCTTCGCCCTTCTGGTCGTGGAAACGCCTGACCACATCGGGAATGTCATTGCCGGAGACAGGACTGCGCTTGTCATCGAGCGAGAAGCCGTCGGCCTTCATGTCGTAAAACCACACCTTGTCCGTTCCTCCGCTGTTGGTCTTGGTGAATATCAGTACGGCTGTGCTGACCCCTGCGTATGGCTTGAAAACCCCGCTTGGCATAGAGATGACAGCACGCAACTGTTGGTTGTCAACAATCTCCTTGCGGATGGCAACATGAGCCTTTGAGGTGCCGAAGAGCACTCCGTCGGGGACAATAGATGCACAACGGCCACCAAGTTCAAGTGAGCGTACAAACTGGGCAAGGAACAACAGTTCGGTCTTGCTGGTATTGGCATAGGCAAGAATTTTCTTATTGACATTCCCCTTGTCAAGACTGCCGGCAAACGGTGGATTTGCCATGATAAGCGTGTAGCAGTTCTGGTCTTCGTTCTGCTCAGAAAGGGAGTCTTTCCATGCAAGCTCAGGAGCGGTTATGTCGTGAAGCAGAAGGTTCATGGCACCAATACGCAACATGGTCTGGTCGGTGTCATAACCATTGATCATACTGGTCTTCATATGGTGCATTTCCTCACTCGCATATATTGCCGTTTCATGATGTTGCTTGATGTACTTCACCGCCTCAACAAGGAAACCGGCAGAGCCCATAGCAGGGTCGCAGATATAGTCCTTCGGGGTAGGCTCCATCATCTCTACAATCATGCGGATAATATGGCGTGGGGTGCGGAACTGACCGTTAGTGCCGCTGGCCGCCATCTTGCCCAAGATGTACTCATAGACATCGCCCATGGCATCACGGTTGTTCATGTCGAGAGCATCCACTCCGTCAACCACCTTTGCCAAGGTGCGGGCATTGGGGATTAGGAAGATGGCCGACTTCATATAACGGCTGTAGGCACTTTCCTCGCCTGTGCCAATGTGCTTGATAAACTCAAAGACACTTTGGCGCACAATCTTGAACATATTGTCTGCACCATAGTTCTTGAACACATGCCATCGCAACTTTTCGTATGGTACACCTGCTTTTTCCTCGTCACTCACGGCATCGGGATTTATCCATAGCTGTCCTTCGGGAAATGTGGGATTCACAAGCCTGCATCCCCAGTCGCGGGCATTCTCTTCCTCCTGCAGCTGCTTGTCGTCCAACATCTTCATGAAGAAGATATATGTCATCTGCTCCAGTACGGTAATAGGGTTGGTGATACCTGCCACAAAGAACGTGTCCCATATCTGGTCAATCTTATTTTTAATTTCGCCTGTAATCATAACAATTTTTTCTGTATGTAAATTTAAAAATCAACTAACGAGTGCAAAGTTACTTTTAATCTATGCCCTCTTTCTGCACAGATGAATACTTTTTTAATGTTTCCTCTAATTTTTCTTCTATTTGCCACCTCAGCCACTCGGGCTTGAGCACTTCCACTTGATTTCCGTAAGAGAAAATTCTCGCTTCGAGTTCCTTGTTTGGACGGACTTTCAGCCTCAATATATGCTCTTTTTCGTCAGCTATTTCCTGTGACGGGTGGATGGGTTTATTAACCACGTAAGGGAAACGGAATTCGTCAAACTTCAAAAGCACCTCTTCTGGTTCGGGGTGGTCCTCTGGCAAAGTCACACCAACAATGTCCTTGAAGTATTCGTTGAAGTCTATGTCGGTATTTGGTATGAACGGCACATTGGCTCGTGAGAACTTCACGATGCGGTCGAGTGCTTTATTAGTGATGTAGTTGCCATGGTTCCCTTCCTGTAGTCCGATGAGAAACCAACGGCTATTGAACTGCTTGATATGGTATGGATGAATGACACTCTGCCGCTCATTGCCTGCGAATGTGCGATAAAGCACATTCAGTGGTTGATGGTTCAAGGCGGAATCTATCAGCTCTCCAAGAAACTCAGTTCCCTTTAGCAGGTCATTGTGCTCAAAGGAAACGACATTCTCCGGGTTAGGACGAACGCCAAAACGAAATTCGAGGTTTGATATGACATCTTCCAGCCATGCGTTGGTGGGCACTCCACGGAAACGACTGAGGATGTCGATGGTAGAGCGGAGTGATGCCACCTCCTCTACTGACAATTCGTTATTGAAGATGGAGAAACTCTTGTCGGAATAGCGGTAGTAGCATTTTCGTCCTTCGCATGGATAGGCTTCGATAGGTGCATTGTAAGTGACTCTATCCTTCATATACTTGATGTCTTCACGAATCTGACGTATGCTGATTTTTGTTCCGTACAAGTCCATGAGGGCATCGTTTACTTTATCCAAGAGGTCTTCGATAAAGTATTTGCGGTGAAAGTCGCTAAAGCAGCGGTCGAGTATCTGATAGCGAAGCAGGGCATTCTTGTTTGTGGGCATAGCATCTTGGATTTAGGGTTACTTGTTGTTCTTGACAGGCACTACATTATCAAGCCTGACGAGGTCATTCATGTCACATTTGAGACAGCGGGCTATCTCTATCAAGTTTTCCAATGTGGGTTGAGAAGTGTTCGTCACCCATTTGGAAATCGTGGCAGGGTCTTTTCCCAGCATTTCTGCCAGTTCCTTGTTTGTCAACATACGTTCTGCAAGCATGACTTTAATCCGATTGAGAGGCTGTTTCTCCATTGTTATTTATATTTTATAATATTTACTGCAAAAATAAGGTATTTCCTTCTAAAAACAAACATTTCTGATTAAAATATTACGATTTAAGTAATAAAAATGATGAAATCATCAATAATGTTCCAATTTTCACCCCTTTATGCCAAACATCGTTTCAAGCATCCTTGTTCCGCTTTCTGTTCGGAAAATATTTCTGTGAACAGCACATACAGCGTCAGTGGATACGTTGTCCTCATACAGATTAACAAGGATGTCTGCCTCGATGAGTATCTGATAATCCAAATCTTCGCACACATGGTAAGTGTGGTGGTGGGCGACAAGCCAACAGATACGTTCAATCTGCTGGTCTGTATAACCTCCGAGTCGTGCGAGCAGTTCTTGGGCTACTGCAGGACCTTCTTGCTCCTGTAGTTTACCATTCTGATGCCCGTACTTCCTTTCACTTGCCCTGATTCCAATGTCATGAACGAGGGCAGCACTTTCAAGGATGAACTGTGTTTCCTC
>JBJEKR010000200.1:0-32726 GCA_051878735.1 Prevotella sp.
AGGGCGTGAAGAGCGAGACGGAGCGTTTCGCCGGAGCACTCGACACCTACACCATTGAGGCAATGATGCAGGATGGCAAGGCTCTACAGAGCGGAACGAGCCACTTCCTCGGTCAGAACTTCGCCAAGGCATTTGACGTTACATATCTGAACAAGGACAACAAGCCTGAGTATGTCTGGGCTACATCGTGGGGAGTATCGACACGTCTCATCGGCGCACTCATCATGACCCACTCCGACGACAACGGCCTTGTGCTGCCTCCACGTCTTGCCCCAATACAGGTTGTCATCATACCTATTTCTAAGGGTGGCGAGCAGCTGCAGCAAATCAGCGACAAGGTGCTGCCTATCGTTGACGAGCTAAAGAATAAGGGTATCAGCGTGAAGTATGACGACGCTGATAACAAGCGTCCGGGATTCAAGTTCGCCGACTACGAGCTGAAGGGAGTTCCTGTGCGCCTCGTACTTGGAGCACGCGACCTTGAGAACGGTACCATTGAGGTGATGCGCCGCGACACCCTCGAAAAGGAGACGGTGCAGCTTGAAGGCATTACCGAGTACGTTGAGAAGCTCCTCGACGAGATTCAAGACAACATCTTCGAGAAGGCACGCAAGTATCGCGACAGCCGTGTTTACGAGTGCGACAACTATGAGGAATTCAAGGAGCGCATCAAGGACGGCGGCTTCTTCCTCTGCCACTGGGACGGCACTGCCGAGATCGAGGCAAAGATAAAGGAGGAAACACAGGCCACAATCCGCTGCGTACCTTTCGCCTACGAGCAGACACCTGGCGTTGATATGGTAAGCGGCAAACCAGCCAAATGCAGAGTCATCATAGCGAGAAGCTACTAATGAATAGGAGTTCAAGGAGTTAAGGGAGTTCAAGGAGTTATGGACATTTGTCTAAACCTTGACACCCTTCCCCCCTTGACAGAATATAAGACTAATGTCTTTAATTCATAGAACTCAAATATCTCCTTAACAACAATAAAACCTACCTGACTATGAACAAAGCCATTGCTATAAAGTGTCTATTGACATTGACGCTGACCGTTGGGAGTCTTTTGTCCGCACAAGGACAGCAGCTACAGGCTGCCTTATCACACTATTCCACCGACGACGGCTTATGCTCAAACGCCGTGTCTGACATAAAACAAGACGGATATGGTTATATCTGGATTGCCACATGGAATGGTCTGTCCAGATTCGACGGCTACAATTTCTACAATTACAAGACCGGCGGGCAAAGCCGTGTACCGCTGCTTCACAACAGAATAAGCGACATTGAGATAGACAGGATGCAGAACGTGTGGATGAGGATGTACGACGGACGCGTATTCGTACTGGAACGCCGCACCGACCGCATCGTCAATCCTTTTGCCGACGTAAGCGGCTATAAGGATTTCCGTTCAACAAGCAAGCTGAGCGTAACACACAATGGCGACATACTGATTCTGATGGACGGCGTGGGAATATATCGCATGAAGAGCACGTTACACGGAATCAGCAAACAACTAATCACTACAGAACAACTGAAGGCTACATCTATCGTTGAAGGCTACAAGGATGACTTGTGGGTGGGCACGAACAGGGGAATACACCAGTTTAACTCAAGCAGCGAGACCATTGACGGCATAGGAATACTTGACGAGGAGTCGATATTGTGCATGTTCTCAAATGGATACAACATCTATGCAGGAACCGCGTCTGGAAAGATTGTCGAATGGTCGTACGGCGAAGAGCCACGACTGCTGGTTCAACTCAGCGAGCCGGTGCGAACACTCTACAAGGACTCGCGAGGCTCGGTATGGTATGCCACCGACAAACAGGGAATATCGCGCCTTGATCTTACCAACGGAGTGAGCAAAGACTACGAGCAGACCGTCACCGTGCCCGAATACGACCAGCACACGGCAAAGGTTACAGAGGTCAGCGGCGTAGTGTGGGTGAACATGAACCACGGCGGCTTTGGTTATTTCAACCGTGAGAAAGATGATATAGAATACTTCCACAACAACCCGCTTAACCCTTGGGAGCTGTCGAACACCCTTGCGTCGTTCCTCGCCCTTCCCGAGGGAGTAATTTTCGAGGCCACAAGCCGCAAAGGACTCGAAAAGCTCGAAATACTGAAGAAGACCATCAACAGACTGCCAATCTATGACGGCGCCGAAGGACAGAACACCAACGAGGTGAGGGCAATTTACTACGACAAGGAACGCAGATTGCTGTTCGTGGGAAACAAGAAGGGACTACTAAAAATAACCGATGGAGTAAACCATCAATACATCAACGACGCTGGAGGCACGGGCGACTTCGGGCGCATCTACGGCATCGACAAGGACAAGAGCGGCAACTACTGGATAAGCACCAAGGGAACAGGATTAGTCAAGATGACCCCTACGGGACAAGGCTACAGGTACACCCGATACAGAATGGAGCAAGGCAGAAGCCCTTGGCTCAACGACGAAAACATCTACGCAACGGTAGAAGACCCCGTCGGCAACATCTGGATTGCCACATACGGCGGCGGTGTTAACGTGCTGACGAAAGACAAGAACGGCAAGGACATTATAGCCAATTGCGACAATATCATGCGCCATTATCCTGCCAATGAATACAGGAAGGTAAGAACACTCGCCGTTGACAAGCGCGGACGCGTGTGGGCAGGAACCACCGACGGACTGCTCATAATGCAGAAAAACGGCAACAACATAAAGATGACGCGCGTGGAGGACAACGACGAGGTGGAGACGAACCTTAACAGCAAGGACATCATAGTGTTGCGCTGCGACTCAAAAGGCACCATGTGGATAGGAACCAACGGCGGTGGACTGAGCAGATGCCTCAACACCAACGCTGAGACGAAGTTCAAGTTCGAGACTTTCGGCAGCAACGATGGTCTGCCCTCTGAGGAAATAAAGAGCATCACGTTCGATGCTGTGGGCAACGTATGGTTTGCGACTGACCATGTACTGTGCTCGTTCGATACAAAAAAGCACATCTTCAGCACCTTTGGCATACAAGATGGCGTTGACGACTGCATCTGCTCGGAAGGAGCAGCTGTCACGACGATTCGCGACAATCTCGTCTTTGGTACACAAGACGGCTATTATTTCATAGACAAGCGCAAGCTGATTGGCGGAAAGGGAACCGCACTGAAACTTTGTTTCACCGACTTCTACCTCAACGACGAGCTGATGTCGCCACGACTCAATGACGTATTCGACTATTATGTTCCTGAGGCGAAAGAAGTGATACTACCCGACCATAGGTCACTGTTCTCGTTCCGCTTCACCTCACTCAACTATCAGCTCCAGCACAGAGTACACTACCAGTATTGGCTTGAGGGATACGACAAGGACTGGCAGACAGCCGACAAGGACCGAACCGTCAGCTACTCAAACCTGCCTTCAGGCAAATACATACTGCACATAAAGGCATCGCTGTTAGAATCACCCGATAAGGTTGACACGAAGTCAATCATCATCACAGTACCACCATCGTTCTTCATGTCATCGTCAGCCATTTGGCTTTATATGATAATGTTTGCGGTCATTGCGATAGCGACACTGATTTGGCGACAAAAAAAGTTGATGAACAAGAATCAACGCAAAAATGACAGGCAGGAAGCCTCAGAGCAAGCAGAAGACGAAGCGAAGGAAGAAACAGCAAAGAACAACGATAAGGAAGAGGAAATCATCGAAGAAGCCGAAATAATAGAAGAGGCTGAGATTATCGACGATAAATTTGATTCCTGAAAGGTCCTTTGAGTGAAGCGAAAAGGCTAACGTCGTTTTTCGCTTCACTCACATCTGCAAATAAAATCTAAAAAAAAGACTGTTTTGTTGTAAATGTAACAATAATGCACTATCTTTGCAGTCAGTTACAGGACCGTATCAGAAAGATAGGGATACTCATCAAATAAAATAGAAAACACGAGAAGATTTCCTTTGCCAATGGCGGGCCACATTCCTCGGATAGCCGCAAGGCCGGTGGATTACAAAGGCGGGGAGTCTCTCAAACCTTATTCAATAAGGAGTTTTCATCATCTTCGGGTACGGTCCTACTTTTTTTTATTCTACACTTTTTTATATTAATAGTATATGTTTTCCGGAATAATTGAAGAATACGCAACGGTGACGGCGATAAGCCGCGACCGCGACAACATCGACATCACGTTGAAATGCTCATTCGTCGGCGAATTGAAGATCGACCAAAGCGTGGCACACAACGGCGTTTGTCTCACGGTCGTGAAAAACAACGGCGAGGAGTATGTGGTGACAGCCATGAAAGAGACTCTCGACAGAAGTAATCTCGGCGACCTGAAGGTAGGCGACCGCGTGAACGTGGAACGCTCCATGATGATGAATGGCCGACTCGACGGGCACATCGTACAGGGACACGTTGACCAGACGGCAACCTGCACGGCTGTTGACGATGCGAACGGCAGTAAATACTTTACTTTCAAATACGAATACGATAAGGAAAAGGCACGTCACGGCTATTTCACGGTTGACAAGGGCAGCGTGACAGTCAACGGAGTATCACTCACTGTTTGCAATCCGACAAAGGATTCTTTCCAAGTGGCAATAATTCCCTATACCTTCGAACACACCAACTTCCACGACATCAAAGTAGGGACAAAGGTGAACATAGAATTTGACATTCTGGGCAAATACATAGCACGACTGAAAGAGGTAGAGTAGATTTACTCTGCCTCTTTTCAGTTAACAAAGCTAAACGACATCTCATTCAGCAAGAAAAAAAGGTTGATTATTTCTACTAACTTGCTCATTATATCTATTATGTTTTGATATTTCCCGATTTATTCCCAACTTTGCACCGATAAAATTGAATGAACATGAACATCAAGTATTTAATTCTTATGTCTATGTTGCTGCCCCCTTCACTAATCTGTGCACAGGAAGCGGGGCCGACAGACGGCATTGCAAACACAGAGCAAACCACTCGAAAGTGGACACTCGACGATTGCATCAGGCATGCAATGGAAAACAGCATCACGCTGAAGAAGAACCAAGTTACCATTCTCTCTGCGAAAGAAGACGTCGAACAGGCAAAGGCAGCCCTCCTACCCTCGCTCAGCGCATCTACCAACCAATCTTTCGGCTGGAGACCATGGAACGGAGCCGGCGTAAGCACAGTAGCCAACGGCACCGTGGTGAACAAAGTGAGCAAGACCTACTACAACGGAAGCTATGCCGTAAACGCGCAATGGACGTTGTGGAACGGCAACCGCAACTACAACACACTGAAGCAGAACAAGCTCACTTCGGAAAAGGCGGAACTGGACTCCGCAACAGCAGCAAACACGCTGAAGGAGCAAATCGCCAACCTCTATGTGCAGATTCTATACCTCAACGAGGCAATAGCGGTGAACAAGCAAAGCTACGCTACAAGTCTGAAGAACGAGGAAAGCGGAAAGGCATGGGTGGAAGTAGGGAAAATGTCGAAAGCCGACCTTGCACAACTTACGGCGCAAACGAAGCAAGACGAATACAACATAGTCAACGCGCAAGCAGAAACGGCGAAGGCCAAACTGCAGCTCAAACAATTGCTTGAGCTTGAGGGCGACGATGAATTCGACATCTACATTCCCGAAGAGAGCAACGACAAGGCTTTGGCAGAGATTCCATCGCTCCAAGGCGTGTATCAGAACGCTCTGACAAGCAGACCGGAGATAGCCAGCGGACTGCTGAACATCGAGAGTCAGGAACTGAGCGTGAAGATTGCCCAAGCTGGTAAACTGCCGCAAATAAGCATGAACGGCGGCTTGGGAACAAGCACGACATCGATGAACAACAATAATTGGGGCTATCAGATGAAGACCAATTTCGACGCTTCTGCTGGATTGGCAGTAAGCTTTCCCATTTTCGACAACCGCTCGACGAAGACAAGCGTCAACAAGGCACGCCTTGCCGTCATCGACGCCAACCTTGACTTGCAGGACAAGCGCAAGACGCTTTACAGCACGATAGAGGGCTACTGGCTTGACGCCAACACCAATCAGCAGAAATTCAAGGCTGCACAGGCGAGTGTCGAGAGCATGGAGGCGAGCTACGACCTTCTTAGCGAGCAGTTCAGACTTGGACTCAAGAACATCGTCGAACTGATGACAGGCAAGAACAACCTCGTCACAGCGCAGCAGAACATGCTGCAAAGCAAGTACATGACGATACTCGACATTCAACTATTAAAATTCTACAACGGCGAAAGCCTATAACCCAATAAAACGAAAGACAATGAAAAAGATAAGCAAAATATGGTATATTGCAGGAGCACTCATCATCGTGGCTGTTGCCACTTGGTTGTTGTCCGGCAACAAGAAAGACCTTCAGATACAGTTCAGCACGGAAAAGGCGCAGAAGGCCAACATACAGAACAGCGTCACGGCTACAGGCACGATAGAGCCGGTGACATCGGTCACAGTAGGTACGCAGGTCTCGGGCATCGTCAGCCGACTGTTCGTTGACTACAACAGCGTAGTGAAAAAAGGCCAGATAATAGCAGAACTCGACAAGACGAACCTCATAAGTGAACTCAACACGGCAAAGGCAAACCTTGCAAGCGCACAGAGCACACTGAAATACGAGGGCGACAACTTCAAACGCTACAAGACTCTCTTCGAGAAAGGTCTCGTGAGTGCCGACGAATATGAGAACGCCAAACTGTCTTACGACAAGGCACTGCAAACAGTAAACACGTCGAAGGAGTCGGTGCAGAAGGCGCAAACAAACCTTGGATACGCCACCATCACGTCACCAATCGACGGTGTTGTGCTGTCAAAGGCCGTGGAAGAAGGACAGACCGTTGCCGCCAGCTTCAGCACCCCAGAGCTCTTCACCATCGCACAGAACCTCACTGACATGCGAGTGATTGCCGACGTTGACGAGGCTGACATCGGCGACGTGAAGGAAGGCGAGCGCGTGACATTCACCGTCGATGCCTACCCCAACGACACCTTCGAGGGTGAGGTGACACAGGTGAGACAGGAGGCTACAACGACAAACAACGTTGTGACCTACGAGGTTGTAATCAGTGCCCCAAACAACGACTTGAAGCTCAAGCCTGGTCTGACGGCTAACGTAACCATCTACACTGCCGAGAAGCAAGGCGTGCTGAGCGTTCCGAGCAAGGCTCTGCGCTTCACACCTACACCTGAGACCGTAGGCAAGATGAAGATTCAAGACAACAACGGAAAGAACAAGGTGTGGACGATAGAGGGAAACACCATCAAGGCGCACACCGTTCAGATAGGTATGTCTGACGGAATAAACACCGAGATAATCAACGGCATCAGCGAAGGAGCCATGATTGTCACTGGTGTAGAGGAAGTTGCAGAGGTTGCCGAGCCAGCCACTGAGCAGCAGGAGCGTTCGCCCTTCGCCCCAGGTCCTCCGGGAAGAAACAAGAAGAAGTAAGATGCTACGAAGTGAAAACTGAAAATTGAGAAGAACAATGACAGATAAGAAAGTAGTTATCGAACTGCAGGACGTAAGACGAAACTTCCTTGTCGGCGACGAAACGGTTCATGCCCTGCGTGGCGTCTCGTTCAAGATATACGAGGGTGAGTTCGTAACCATAATGGGAAAGTCGGGTTCAGGAAAATCCACGCTCCTCAACCAGCTTGGTTGTCTCGACACACCATCGAGCGGCGAGTACATACTCGACGGCGTACCTGTAAGAACAATGTCACGCTCTCAACGCGCCGTACTGCGTAACCGAAAGATTGGCTTCATATTCCAGAACTACAATCTCTTGGCAAAGACGACAAGCGTTGAGAACGTCGAGCTGCCACTGATGTATAACCCAAGCGTCAGTGCCGAGGAACGCCACAACCGCGCCATCGAAGCACTGAAGGCGGTGGGACTTGGCGACAGACTCTACCACAAGTCGAACCAGATGTCAGGCGGACAGATGCAGCGCGTAGCCATTGCCCGTGCATTGGTTAACAACCCTGCGGTAATACTTGCCGACGAGGCTACGGGAAACCTTGACACGAGGACATCGTTTGAGATACTGGTGCTGTTCCAGAAACTTCATGCCGAGGGACGTACCATCATCTTCGTTACCCACAACCCCGACATTGCGAACTATTCGAGTCGCAACATCATGCTTCGCGACGGCAAGGTGATAAGCGACGAAGTGAACAACAACATACAGTCGGCGGCAGAAGGCTTGGCGGCACTGCCAGTCTCCACCGATGAATAAAAAGATTTCAACATGAACTATACAAATCTATTCAAGATAGCCATAAGAGCAATAGCAGCCAACAAGACTCGCTCGTTTCTTACCGCCCTTGGAATAATCATCGGCATTGCGTCGGTCATCACCATGCTTGCCGTTGGCCAGGGAACGAAACAGAGCATACAGGCAAACATTGCTGAGATGGGCTCAAACATGATAATGATTGGGCCTGGAGCCGACCGCCGCGGTGGAGTACGTCAAGACGCTTCGTCGATGGAGACTCTGAAACTTACCGACTATGAGGCCATAAAGGAGGAGTGTACCTACATCAAGGCCATTAGCCCGACAGTGAACAAGAGCGGTCAGTTCATCTATGGCAACGAGAACACTCCATCCACCATCTACGGCGTGAACCAAGACTACATGGAGATACGCCAGTTGAACGTTGCCGACGGCGAGATGTTTACCGATGCAGACATCAAGACGAGCGCAAAGGTATGCATTCTCGGGCAGACGGTGGTTGACAACCTCTTCCCCAACGGCGGCGACCCGATAGGCAAGGTGGTGCGATTCAACAGTATTCCCTTCCGCGTGGTTGGCGTGCTGAAGAAGAAAGGCTACAACTCTATGGGTATGGACCAGGACGACCTCGTGCTGGCTCCCTACACCTCGGTCATGAAGCGCATTTTGGCACAGACCTACCTCGGCGGAATACAGTGTTCGGCCATAACGGAAGGTGTGACGGAAAAGGCCACGGAACAGATAACGAACATTCTGCGCCGTACACATAAGCTGAAGGATGCCACCGAGACAACCGAGGCTGATGCCGACGACTTCAACATTCGCTCGCAGGAAGAGCTGTCGTCGATGATGACCTCAACGACCGACATGCTCACCATTCTCCTTGGTTGCGTGGCTGGCATTTCGCTCATCGTCGGCGGTATTGGCATCATGAACATCATGTACGTCAGCGTCACCGAGCGCACACGCGAGATTGGCCTCCGCATGAGTGTAGGAGCGAGGGGAATTGACATTCTCAACCAGTTCCTCATCGAGGCTATATTGCTGAGCGTCACGGGAGGTGTCATAGGAGTGGTTCTTGGCATCGGCGCATCGTATATGGTTAAGTCGATGGCTCACTGGCCAATCGACATACAAGGCTGGACCATAGTCATGAGCTTCGCCGTCTGCACCCTCACGGGCGTGTTCTTCGGTTGGTACCCCGCAAAGAAAGCGGCACAACTTGACCCAATAGAAGCATTGAGATATGAATAGAAAACTAAACTATGCCCTGCATATTGCAGCTTGGGTGATAATATTCTTCACGCCACTGATGTATGCAGGGCACACCGACTTCTTCGACATGCAGCGCTATATCTTCTTTAGCGTTGCACCTCTGACGTTGGTCGTGGTTTTCTATGTCAACTATCTTGCCCTTGTTCCGCATTACTACTTTGACAACCGCCGCAAGCTGTTCTTTCTGACAAATGCCGTATTCATCTTGTTCCTCTCCATCTGCCTCCACTACTGGATGCACTACTGCCACACGAGGTTTGAGCCAATAAAGGTAAACGACGGCGAACTGATGAAACCCGACATTCGCCCCTACGTCTTCATGCTGCGCGACATGTTCAACATGATGATGTCGTGCGTCGTCGCCACGGCAATACGCCTTTCGGAAAAGCTGCGGCAGACGGAGGACGCGAGAAAGGAGATAGAGAAAGCCAAGACGGAAGCGGAACTGAAGCACCTGAAATCGCAGATAAATCCGCATTTCCTGCTTAACACGCTGAACAACATCTATGCCCTCACTGCCATAGACGCATCGCGAGCGCAGAACGCAATAGACGAGTTGAGCAAGATACTGCGCTATGTACTTTACGAAAACGACCGTGACTTCGTACATCTCACTGATGAAATAAACTTCTTGAAAAACTATGTGAACTTGATGCGCATAAGGGTATCGTCGAACGTCGAGGTCAAGGTTAACATCGACATTCCGCAAGACACACATGCCTGCATTGCGCCGATGATAATAATATCACTCGTCGAAAATGCCTTCAAGCACGGCATTAGCGCTTCTGATCCAAGCTACATCTACATCGAAATCAAGGCAGACAACGACATGATAAAATGTCACATCCTAAACAGCAACAACCCCAAGCCCAAGAGCGACCACAGCGGACACGGCATAGGATTGAAGCAAGTTGCCAAGCGACTGGAACTCGCCTACAAGGACAGCTACAAATGGGAGAAATGGGCTAACGAAAAAGAATATAACTCAAAAATCGTAATCTATGACACTAAATTGTGCTATTATTGACGACGAGCCGTTGGCAGTGGAACTGCTTTCAGGCTACGTTAGACGTACACCATTCCTTAATTTGACGGGAGGCTACAACAGTGCCGTAAGCGCCATAAAGGCACTGCGTGAAAGACCTGTAGATATTCTGTTCCTCGACATTCAGATGCCTGAATTGAGCGGACTGGAGTTTGCGAAGATTCTTCCTAAGGAAACACGCATCGTGTTCACTACAGCCTTCAGCGAATACGCCCTTGAAGGCTACGACATTGATGCCCTCGGCTATCTGCTGAAACCCATCAGCTATGAGAAGTTCATAAAGGTGGCTCAGAAAGGACTTGAGTGGTTCACACGCGTGTCCAAAATCGACAGTTTCCGCAACGACCGTTTCATGTTTGTAAAGAGCGACTACAAGTTAGTTCGCATATGTCTCGACGATATCATTTATATAGAGGGACTGAAAGACTATGTAAGAATATACCTTGAGAACGGCGAGAAGATAATGTCGTTGATGAACATGAAGACACTGGAGGATTTCCTGCCAAAACCAGAGTTCCTGCGTTCACACCGTTCGTTCATTGTACACATGAACAAAGTGAACCTTATTGACCGTATGCGCTTTGTGTTTGGTGACATCTATGTACCAATTTCCGACAGCTACAAGGACTCAATCAACGATGTTATCGACCGTTATACGCTGGTTTGAGGAACTTGGCGTAGCGTGTTAACTTATGGCTCAGTTTGGTCATAAGTTATGACCAAGCCCGATGTTAAGTTATGATTGTCAAGCACATATTCACGTTAACAAAGTAACACTCAGTTGGCGAAAATGTTACTTTGTTAACGTGATTTTGGTGTTAACTTTCATATACTTCCGTCAAACATGCCTTACACGTACCTTATTTATAAATATTTTTATTATATATATAGAAGTAACGTTAACAAATGCACGTTAATCGCAAAAACAGAGTAACAAAGTAACACTTTTGTTCCCTCATTCCTTGAGATATGCCGCAACCATTTCTGCACACCGTTCGCCATCGACTCCCGCCGAGACTATTCCACCAGCATATCCCGCACCTTCGCCGCAAGGGAAAAGCCCCTCGACATTGACGTGCATAAGCCGCTCAGTATCACGCAATATGCGCACAGGAGATGAAGTTCTTGTTTCAACGGCAATAACGACAGCCTCATTGGTAAGGAAGCCACGACTCTTTTGACCGAACATCTTGAAACCCTCACGCAGTCGGCTGCCTACGTGATTGGGAAGCCAGAAGTGCAAAGGTGACGAAATCAATCCCGGGGCGTATGACGAACGAGGCAGGTCATAGCTTAACTTACCATTCACGAAATCCACCATACGCTGTGCTGGTGCGGTCTGTCTCATGTTGCCTTGTTGCCAGCAGCTTCTTTCCACTTCCCTCTGCCATTCCATTATTCTCAACGGACTTTCGCCTTCAATGTCTTCAGGACGCAACTCGACGACCATACCGCTGTTTGACCACTGCCCTCCACGATTGCTCGGGCTCATGCCGTTGACAACAATCTGCTCAGGACCTGTGGCGGCAGGAATGACAAAGCCTCCTGGACACATGCAGAAGGAATAGACTCCACGACCGTCAACCTGAGTGACGAACGAGTATTCCGCGGCTGGCAGATATTTCCCTCTGCCGTTGGCAGTGTGGTATTGTATCTTGTCTATCAGCTGTGAAGGATGCTCAAGGCGCACTCCGACAGCAATTCCCTTAGCTTCTATCTGGATGTTCTTCTCATAGAGGTAGGAATATACATCGCGAGCCGAATGACCCGTCGCAAGAATCACGGGCCCGTGGAACAGCCTTTCCTCCTGTGTCACGACATTGACGGACTCTATGCCGACCACCTTGTTCCCGTCGATGACAAGCCCGGTCATCTTCGTTTCGTGATGCACTTCCCCACCCGATTGGAGAATCGTGTTGCGCATGTTCTCAATGACCCGTGGCAACTTGTCGGTCCCGATGTGCGGATGGGCATCGCTAAGAATGTTTGTAGATGCTCCATGCTGGCAGAACACATTAAGAATTTTCTCAACATTCCCACGCTTCTTGCTGCGTGTGTAGAGTTTTCCGTCAGAATATGCGCCTGCTCCACCTTCACCGAAGCAATAGTTGCTCTCTGTGTTTATTTTATGAGTCTTGCTGATTTGGGCTAGGTCGGTCTTTCGGTTGCGAACGTCCTTTCCGCGCTCAACGACTATCGGGCACAGCCCAAGCTCAATAAGTTTGAGGGCAGCGAACAATCCCGCCGGTCCCTCACCTACGACAATCACCTTTCGAGCCTTTGACACGTCGGGATAATCCACACGCTGATAGCCATCGTCGGTAGGATTTTCATTGATGTAAATCCTAACTGATAGATTGACGAAAATCTGCCTGTGACGAGCGTCGATGCTACGCTTCAACACGCGGACTTCCGTAATAGTCCTTGCGTCAATGCCCTTCTCACGGGCAACATGCTCCTTTATTGTAGCAGAGCTTGCCGCAATATGCGGAAACACTCTGATTTGAAATTCCTGTATCATAACAGTGCAAAGGTAAACATAGAAAACGAGAATGTGATAAAAATTACAGTTAAAAGAATTAAAATCCATTGTTTATGACAAGAAAACATTTGGTAATGTCAATAAAACAACATAACTTTGCAGAGTTAAACTGCCCTAAATCAGAAAAAAGGAAAAAATGACATCAGACCTCTCAATAATACAACCCAAAATAATTGCCGGCCCATGCGTTATAGAGTCGGCAGAGCTTCTCGATACAGTAGCCAAGAAGATTGTTGAAATCAACGCAAAACTTGGTGTTGACATAATCTTCAAGGCATCGTTCGACAAAGCCAACAGGACATCGATAAAGTCTTTCCGTGGTCCCGGCTTAGAGAAGGGATTGCAGATGCTTGCCGACATGAAGTCAAAATACGGGCTGAAGATACTCACCGACATACACGAAAGCTGGCAAGCAGAACCTGCCGGAGAGGTTGTCGATATAATTCAGATACCTGCTTTCCTTTGCCGACAGACTGACCTGCTTGTAGCTGCGGCCAAGACTGGCAGAGCGGTCAACATCAAGAAGGCACAATTCCTGAGCGGAATGGACATGAAATATCCCGTGGAGAAGGCTCGAGAGAGCGGAGCGTCAGAGGTGTGGCTCACCGAACGCGGCAACATCTACGGCTACAACAATCTCGTGGTGGATTTCAGAAACATTCCCGACATGCTGCAACTTACTGACATCGTAGTCATGGACTGCACCCACAGCGTGCAACGTCCGGGCGGTGCCGGCGGCAAGACCGGCGGCGACCGCAGATACGTTCCGATGATGGCACTTGCGGCAAAGGCTTTCGGTGCCAACGGTTGGTTCTTTGAAGTACACCCCACTCCTGACGAAGGATTGAGCGACGCTGCAAATATGCTGGAACTTGACAAACTTGAGGGATTGGTTGAGGAATTGGTAAAATAAAAAATGATTCCAAGGTGATGACAACAAGAGAATATGCCATACAGTGCATCAGAGATGAAGCAAATGCCCTGCTCGACCTCATTCCAAAGATAGACAACAATTTCGACGGGGCCGTGGAACTTATATTTCGATGCCACGGAAAGGTCATAGTCACAGGCGTGGGGAAAAGTGGACACATCGGAGCAAAGATAGCCGCTACACTTTCAAGTACGGGAACACCTTCGTTTTTCATCAACCCACTCGACGTATATCACGGCGATCTGGGAGTAATGACCAAGGACGATGTGGTACTTGCAATATCCAACTCAGGTCAGACAGACGAACTGCTGAGATTCATTCCAATGGTACTGCACATGGAGATTCCCATAGTGGGCATGAGCGGCAACCCCAACTCGCTGTTGGCTAAATACTCTACATACCACATCAATGTGAGCGTGGAGAAAGAGGCTTGTCCACTAAACCTCGCACCCACAAGCAGCACCACGGCAACACTGGCAATGGGCGACGCCCTGGCTGTGGCGCTGATGGAAAAAAGAAAGTTCCGCCCACAGGACTTTGCACAGTTCCACCCTGGAGGCGAGCTTGGCAAACGCCTGCTCACGACGGCACAAGACGTCATGTGCACTGAGGCACTGCCAATGTTAGAGCCTGACATGAACCTTGGAGAGGCAATCATTCTGGTAAGCAAGGGTAAATTAGGACTTGGTGTCGCCATGAGAGGCAACCGCATAGTAGGACTGATAACTGACGGTGACATCAGACGAGCTATGGAGAAATGGCAGAAAGACTTTTTCAACAAGACCGTTGCCGACATCATGACAGGAAATCCCAAGACAGTATCAAGACAAACGAAAATATCCGAAATACAAAGAATAATGAATCGTTACAAAATACATTCCGTACTCGTCACGGACAACGAACACCACCTGCTGGGCGTGGTAGATCACTATTCTTGTATGATTTAACATAAAAAAGAATTATCCCCTATGGCAATAAACTTCAAGACACTACGCAAAACACTCCTTCTACTGCTATTTGCCATTCCAGTAGCAGCAGCAAGCATTTATCTATTCAAAAGCCTAAATGCCAGAGTTGGACTCAACAGTAGCCAGATAAACTGCATACTCAAGGACTCCAAAGGATATGTCTGGTTCGGAACTCCCGCAGGACTGTACCGTTACGATGGATATACGTTCAAGAATTTCCAATGCAACTCGCTCGACGGCTCCTCGCTACCCGACAGCTACATTGTAAGCATGCAGGAATCCATCGACGGAAACATCTGGATTAAGACAGGCTCAGGATTGTGCATCTACAATCCACAGACAGAGACTTTCGGTAGGGAGATGAGGCAAGTGTTTGCCAGAATGGGAATAAAGGAGATTCCTCAAATAGTATATTTCGACAGTCAGAAAAACCTTTGGGCTTATGTGCAGGGAAAGGGAGTAATGGGCTACAACACCCAGCAACAGCTGCTCTATGAGTTTGGATATACAGAGGACGTTAAGGGTATTCCCGAAGGTAATATTTGTTCCATAAGCGAGTGCAGAGACGGAGTGCTCATAGTATATAGCGACGGACGCATCGTCTGCTGCAACATCGACAACCAACAGACTACGGTGTGGACGAACAGTGAAATAGCCGTCAAGGGACTGAGAAACAGCACGTCGTTAAAGGCATTTGCCGATCAGGTTGACAACATCTGGCTCTACGGACAAGGAACACTCATGGTCTATTACAAGAAAGCCAACACGTGGGACACCACCTTTGGCGACCAATTAGGACTAACTGGCACTGGCATAGACCATAGCGTAACAAGCATGGCTGGTGACCGTAAGGGAAACATCTGGATAGGAACAGATCGTTCGGGACTAATCCGAATGAACGTGAACAGCCATGAGATGGAGAACGTCGTTCCACGAAGCGCAGACACTAACGTGTATAGCGAGGATGTAATTGGAATACTCAGCGTGTATGTTGACGACACTGACCTCCTATGGGTTGGTACCGAAAAAGCCGGTGTCGCATACTATGGCAATGACATTTATAAGTTCGAGTCAGGACTGTATGGCGACATATCGGCCATGACACAGGATCAAACGGGAAAAGTGTGGTTTGGTACGAGCAACAAAGGTATCGTGGGCTACGATGGACCTCTGTCAAGCCAAAAGATCAGTGCCTTGGAAACGACTCCTGACGGAAGCGTATGGGTTGGCTCGCAACAAAACGGATTAACAAGAATACTCAATGGAGTCACCACCTTCTATTCTGCGGCAAGGGATAGTGGACGCACCCTCATTGACGATCATATTAACGCACTCTGTTCAGACAAGACAGGAAGTCTATGGATAGCGACAAACGGCGGACTACAGGTTTACAATCCACGAATGAATACCTTCTCAACGTACACGAAAGAGAATGGAAAACTGACGACCAACAACATCACTTCACTATTCTATGGTCACAACAACAACCTGCTCGTAGGAACAAACGAGGGACTGATGCTCCTTAATCTGTCAACGACAGAGAAGACCTTGCTGACAGGAAACTCTACGAATCTCAAGACGTTCACAAACGACTACATCACACATGTAATACAGGACTCGCGAGGCCTAATATGGGTTGGAACACGTGACGGCGTTAATGTACTTGACCTCTCAACCGACAGCCTCAAATACATTACGGAAAATCAGGGACTCTGCAACAACTGTATATGCGGCATCACCGAAGACAAGAACAAAAACGTGTGGATAACGACCAACAATGGCGTCTGCCGTGTTGTAGTGCAACGATTAGGTAAGGATGGCCTGTTCAACTACGGTCTTTACAACTACGACATCAGCGATGGTCTGCAGAGCAATGAATTCAACATGGGCTCCATATTGACGAAGAAGGACGGAAACGTGCTTTTGGGTGGACTCTATGGAGTGAACTGGATAAGACAACGCGGGAAAGAAAACACCCGCACGCTGCCCAGAGTAATGCTGACACAGCTTTTCATAGGAGAAACGGAGATTCTCACAGGACATGAGTACAACGGTACGGTTCCCCTGCCTCAGGCACTCAACGAGAGTAGCCGAATAGAACTGTCAAGCAGCCAAAACACATTCACCATAAAGTTTGCCGGCGGCAACTACAACCAAAGCGAACGACTGCAATTCAAGTACTGGATGGAGGGACGTGACGAAGACTGGAGAAATGGTGACGCCCTTACACATGGAGTGACATTCCGCAACCTCAAGAGCGGGAAATACATACTCCACGTAAAGGCCATCAGTGCCGACGGTGCCGTAAGCAAGCAAGAGCGTACGATAGAAATCGTAATAGCAAGACCTTGGTGGATATCGTGGTGGATGATAATAATATATATCATCATCCTCATCTTCGCCCTTTACTTCTGGAGACTTGGAACTAAGCAGGTAAAATATCTGTGGAACAAGAAGAAGACGGTGATAAGCGAGTTGGCACGTCAGCGCAACGAGGTGAAGGCAGCAAGCGACGAACTGCGTCAGCCAATGGCACGCATGGCTTCAATCATAGGAACAATAGCCGACAAGGCCAACAGCGTAGAGATGAAGGAGCAGGTGAACTCCCTGCATTTCCAGATGCTGCAAATCATAACTCGTATTTCTGAAATGCAAATGTATCTTGAGAATCCTGAGTCGAAAGCCGTGGCTGTGGCAAACGACCGTCTTCAGCTCAACGACCATGGCGAAGTCAACCTGCTGGAAAGTACCAGCGACGAGCTGACGGCTGTAATTGAAAGACCTAAGAAGACCGGTCTTATTACTCAGGAATACACTATAGCTATTGTCGATAACAACCAGGAATTCCTAAAGTTCATAAAGCAACGCCTTGGAGACATTTACAACATCTTCACCTACGACAATACGGAGAACGCACTGGCTGACATTGCCGTGCTGCATCCTAACATCGTAGTTGCAAAGGAAGAGATGCCAAAAATGAGCGGTAGCGAGCTATGCAACAGAATAAAGACGGACGAAACGGTTGACGACATAAAGTTCGTGCTGATGACCGACGGTGTGCTCTCTGCTGCTGAAATGGCAGGAAGAAACATTACCGTATCTGCCGATGACTATCTCTCTAAACCGTTTAATCTACACGAGGCTGCAACACGCTTCAACCGACTCCTTGGACTATCGCCTGTCGAGGGACTTTGCGATGTCATCGAAGGTGTGGAGACACGACGACTTGAGGGCTACAGTTCAAGTATGACAACCGCCACAGTGGAGATGGACGATATGGACGACGAAAAGACAGCCGCCGCCATGGAAGAGGCACGCAAGGTGGAAGAGAAGAAGAAGCAGGAGGAGGAAGAGCACGCCAAAGAGCAGGAGTACTTGAAGACTCAGCTCAGCCTCTATGACGAAGGCGAGACGATTGGCGACTACTCGATGACAGAGTCGATGGACAAGCAACTCATCAGCAACATTGAGC
Organism: Prevotella sp.; assembly: GCA_051878735.1. Classification (GTDB taxonomy): domain Bacteria; phylum Bacteroidota; class Bacteroidia; order Bacteroidales; family Bacteroidaceae; genus Prevotella. The sequence goes on from JBJEKR010000200.1 coordinate 18,459, forward strand.
AGTATGTACTCCAAAACATGAGCCGTGGGCATATCAATCTCGAAGAGATGGCATCTGCAATGGGCATGGGAAGAGTTCCTTTCTACAGAAAGGTCAGAGCCATAACATCAAAGACACCAGCAGAACTGGTGCGCGAGTTAAGACTAAAGCACGCATGTACATTGCTGGTACGCACAAACATAAACCTCAGCGAGCTTGCCATAAATGTAGGATTCGTCACTGCGGAAAACTTCATAAACATATTCAAGGAGAAGTATGGTATGTCTCCACTTGAATACAGATTAGTACACAGGGAATAAGAAATGACACGTAGCATAATGGCCATTTGTTGCCTGTTCCTCACCATAGGATTCGTTCATGGTGAGGAACGGAGCGACTCAACCATAAAACAGGTACTGGAAGAAAAGGGTATTGATTTTTCCAACGACAATACCGTCACCTTGCTTATGAATGGTTATGAGAAGTTTGACGATATGTTTAATGCCATACGTCAAGCCAAGCATCACGTGCATCTTGAGTACTTCAATTTCCGCAACGACTCGATAGCCTCAGCCCTGTTCAGCCTATTGGAAGAGAAAGTAAACGAAGGTGTTAAAGTTCGAGCACTATTTGATGGGTTTGGCAATGATTCAAATAACAAGCCGTTGAAGAAGGAGCACCTAAAGGCATTGCGCGACAAAGGCATTGAGATTTATGAATTCGACCCAATACGTTTTCCATGGATAAATCATGTATTTAGTCGTGACCATCGAAAGATAGTCGTCATCGACGGGGCTGTTGCCTACACAGGTGGAATGAACGTTGCCGACTACTATCTAAAAGGAACAGAACAGGTAGGCGAGTGGCGCGACATGCACTGCCGCATTGTAGGAAGTGCCGTAGATGAACTGCAGCGCATCTTCTTGCGCATCTGGAACAAAGTGACGAAAGAGGACCTTTCTGGCAACGAATATTTCAGCCAACCTTACGATATGACGGGACTGAAACCCGACACCACAGCGACAAGGGGAAGGAAACTCGTAGGCATAATAAACCGTGAGCCGCGAAAGACAGCAGACATAATCAGAACGTTTTATATTGAAGCAATTAACTCTGCCAACGACTCCATAAAGCTGGTAAATCCCTATCTGACACTAAACCACAAGCTGAAGAAAGCACTGAAGAAAGCAGTGAAAAGAGGTGTAAAGGTAGAGATAATGATCTCGCAGAAAAGCGACATCCCACTCACCCCCGACTGCGTTTTCTACAATGCACACAAACTAATGAAGCATGGAGCGGACATCTGGGTATATCAGCCTGGTTTCCACCATACAAAGGTAATAATGATAGATGGAATGTTCTGCACGGTGGGAAGTGCGAACCTCAACGCACGAAGCCTGCGATGGGACTATGAGGAGAATGCCGTCATTCTCGACTCCTGCACGACAGGGGAGTTGAGCAGAATGTTCGACAACGACAAGCAGAAGAGCATCTATCTCACAGAGCCGCTTTGGGACGAAATGCGCTCACCTTGGAAGAAATTCGTAGGCTGGTTTGCACATCTATTAGCTCCTTTCCTGTAGCACATCCAAAAACAAGTGCACCTCGGCCTCACAAATACCATTACTCAACAGGATGTCGAGAAAAAGACCGTCGTTGGCAATATTCTGTATATGGAATTCTCCCATAGGTAGTTTTTTCTCTTCAACGAGTTTCAAAGTTCGGTTAGCAGACTTATACTTCACCCAAAATGAAATGACGTAGGCATACTGATATATATCCGTATAGTCATTATCAATATCGCCTTGTGTGAGTATGTCGTAGGCTCTCGAAAGTTCACCCTTGATAAACAAGACTACACCAAGCAAATCTTTAACCGACTTATTTTCCGGATATTTATACTCCAACTCATATAGAACAGTAAGGGCATCGTCATATCTTTTACACTTGAAATTTGCAAGTGCAAAATAGAAGTTCACTTGGGGATTGTTCTTGTCAATCTTTCTGTACTCGGCAAGATAGGCTAAACCTCTATTGCAGTCGTCATAACATATATAATGCTTACCTAACAGTTTCAGCACCAACAAGGAATCAGGACGGCATGAATGGGCTTTAGTAAGGAAAGCCAAAGAATTTGGACTATCTTCCGACTCCCAAATCTTCTGCTCGAACCTAAACGATGCAAGATACCACTCGTAATTGTCAACCTCAGGAATGGGAAAATACAGAAGTTGTCTGCCAATGGAATTTGGAATGTTCTTTGACATGAAAAGCAATATTTTAGGCATTTCATCTCTATACCAGACAGTGGTGCTGAATATTGGGTTTGCAGCAAAGAAGTACAACGGCTTATAACTCATTTTTAGAGAAATGTCATCTTCAGAAATCTCAAATGGGCTTAGAAATCCGTTCTTCCACTTAAATAACTTGAAGAATCGGAACAGGCTTTGAAGATAATTTCGACGGTAATACGTTGGACTCTGTACGCTATCAGATTGGATTTCATCATTACGAACAGTCAATATTTCCTTTATTTTCGGACTCATGTTCTTAATCATGGAAATCACGACAAAGACAAAGGAATAACGATCACTATCGCACATCGCTTCCTGGTGTGCAAGCGTGTTTAATATGTCACGTTCACTTTCCGTCCCTGCAACCTTCCTAACCTCCTTGTGACATACATTAAAAGGAATGAACCAGTTAACCATATCATCAAAAAAGGCCATTCTCTTCATTGACGAGAATCCAGAATAGAAGATGTCTGCACCTTCCTTGTGCATATTCTTGATCTTGCTGATAACACGCTCAGCTTCCTCAACTCGTTGCTCGACAGTGTTCTTTCCTAATATATCATCCATAGGATCCTCTTCCACTTCTACAAGTCCATTCTTGTCGAGTTTGAATGGCGATGCCTTAATAACGTTTGGCATCAAATCTTTACACATGGCATTTGAGTCTTCAATGGCCTTTACGCAATATATAAGTTGTATCTGCAGTTCAACCAATTGCGAGGCTATGGTTTCGTCGGCAAGCAGCTTGTCCAACATATCCTTCTGTTCGGGATATACCTCATACATACGGTATCCCATCGTCATGACCACTCCGACCAAAGCCCTTTGCCTTACCTTTTCATCCGTAGAATACAAACTGACGTTTATCATTAGCTCGAATTTACGAATGTCAAAGGCACGACATCCAGCCAAGCTGAGTGCCGTGACGATTATCTGTTGATCACTACTGTCCACTGTAGGCGTAAGGAGCAGCTCCTGAATTTGTGTCACTTCATTCTTGTCCAAAAGACCGAGACAGACAATATGATTGAACAGTCTTTTCTGATATTCAAAATGCTCATCGACAATTCTCAAATACTTCTCCTCGTCACGTCCGTTGAAGTCTAAACATACTACTGCTTCTTCGCTTGAGAGAGATTCCAATTTTCGCCTCACCACGAGCCAATCCCAATTATCGCCCTTCTTATCTGCCATTTTATTGAGCATTAGAAGATAACAGCTGTCTTCTGTATTCATGGTGCGAGAGGTGTACTCTGAAACAAGGTCGGCAATGTTTCTCGTAAGATCTTTGGAAATCTGATCCAGTATAGGGTCCTTGGCATCATTCTTCCAATATTCAATCATATTTGACAATAAAGTCTCTTGTGTGTCAAGCTGGTCGGAGAGAGCATAGTCACCATATTTTGACATCGTCTCTCTAAAAAGCCTAATTGCACTTTGTCGAGTTCCGTTAACAAGGCTACTCAACACGTACATGCATTTTGTGTTCCTTTCTCCTAAATAAGATGCCATAGTATCACCTCCATGTTTATAATTTTTTCTTCAACCATTTCCTTGCCGTCTCAACATCCTTTTCACGTGGAGGAGAGACATGAGTGAACTTGTAGTTCTTTATGGAATCCACTGTTGAAGACTTCACTTGACAGTACTTTGTAACAAGGTCGCGGTATCTTGATATTCCATATTTGTTGATTGAGTCACAAGCCATATTGTAAGCTCTTACGAATACGGAATATTGTTGTTTGCGTGTGCTATCACTTTTAACAATGTCCCTAAACACAAAGGCTCCCATCCTCCAGTCAAGACGGCGTGTGTCCAAAAGCATCTTGTGTTTCGACACAAGTGCCTCAGTAGCCTGAGGCTCAGTGAATATCTGCACATCCATCTCGTTGTTATGAAGCATTTGCAACCTAACCCTTACGTCGTTGATCTGAACCCTATAAACGCGTTCGTCCTTTAGTTTGGCGCTATCAACGGCATAATCACCAAGCATGTCGGTAACTGAAAATCGAGTCATTGCCATCATCTTGTCATCCATCTGCTTAAGTTCCTTAATTCGTGAATTACGGTTCGAAACGAGTTGCCAATAGGCATCAGTAGAAGTGCAATACTCCAGTTTTTCACCCTTCATCACCAAACGTTCAGCTCTAACAAGGTCAGTGACCATACCCTCAACACGCTTGAACAATATTGCCGTATCACAGTCTAAATGGGACGAGTAGAATTTTATCCTCACGTCAGCACCAAGCGTATCAAAAAGACTATATTGTCTTGCTACCAAAAGTGGCAGGCAGTCAAGTGTCGGCATCACCGCTATTTTGAGCGCCGCCGAGTCTTCTTTCGCCTTACGCTGACGTTCAAGTCGCGACAGACGTTTCGTCTCTTCATACGATTGCCCGCAAGCGACAGCCAAGAGCATTAGTATAGACAGATAAACCAGTTTCTTCATAATGTTATTTCCTAAAATCTTCCTGTAATCAATTATAATGATGATTTTTTGTGTGCAAATTTACAAAATAATTTCTTTATTACGAAAATAATTGCTACTTTTGTGCCATAAATATGTAAAACAATGGCAAAAGACAAAATAGCATACGTTTGCAGCAACTGTGGACAGGAATCGACAAAATGGATTGGTAAATGTCCAAGTTGCCATCAATGGAACACATTTAAGGAAATCCGCATCGCCGCTGACACATCTACAACAAAAGCGCATTTAGCGGCTGCATCGGCATCGGCAAAAGCCGGTGAGGCGGGACGTTCCCTACACTCTGAGCGTAACCGCCCCATGCTACTTCGCGAGATAACGGCCAAGGACGAACAACGCATTGACCTCAACGACCAGGAGCTTAACCGCGTACTTGGCGGCGGTCTTGTACCAGGGTCAATAGTGCTTCTTGGCGGCGAGCCAGGAATAGGAAAGAGCACACTAACACTGCAAACGATTCTTCGTCTGCCAACGCTTCAAGTTCTATATGTCAGCGGTGAAGAAAGTGCACACCAGCTAAAGATGCGTGCCAATCGACTGCCACACGAGGAACTCGACAACGTCCACATTCTCTGCGAGACAGACCTTGCCGCCATCTTTACGCATATTAAAGAGGTGAAGCCAGACCTCGTCGTTATTGACTCAATACAGACAATATCGACCGATGACGTTGAGACGAGTCCCGGTAGCATCACCCAAGTGCGTGAGTGCGCTTCTGCCCTGCTACGCTTTGCCAAGACCAGCAGCATACCTGTGATTCTCATAGGTCACATCACAAAGGAAGGAACGCTTGCTGGTCCGAAGATTCTTGAACACATCGTTGATACCGTGATTCAGTTTGAGGGCGACAATCACCACATGTACCGCATACTGCGGAGTATCAAGAACCGATTTGGAAGCACATCAGAGCTTGGAATATACGAAATGCGGCAGTCGGGTCTAATCCAAGTCAGCAATCCATCAGAGTTGCTACTCAATCATGACCACGAAGGACTAAGTGGCGTAGCAGTCAGCTCAATCATTGAGGGAGTACGCCCGTTCCTTGTCGAGACACAGGCTCTTGTCTCTTCAGCAGCTTACGGTACTCCTCAACGTTCAGCCACAGGGTTCGACCAGCGCCGACTGAACATGCTACTCGCCGTACTTGAGAAGAGGGTTGGTTTCAAATTGATGCAAAAAGACGTGTTCCTCAACATAGCCGGTGGACTACGCGTCACCGACCTTGCATTGGACTTAAGTGTAATAGCAGCAGTGCTTTCGAGCAATGTCGATACACCAATAGAGACAGGATGGTGCATGGCTGGAGAGGTGGGACTAAGCGGTGAGGTACGACCCGTAAACCGTATAGAACAGCGAGTTGCAGAAGCAGAAAAGCTGGGATTCACCGACATGATTATTCCACGATACAACTATTCCACTTTCTCTAAAAAGACACTGAACATACGACTACATGAAGTAAAAAAAGTTGAAGAGGCTCTGAGGGCACTCTTCGGCTAACGGCGAGACACCCTTTACGGTTACATTATCCAAACACTTACATGACAAAAAGTTCGGACAAAGGACGTAAATAACCTTTACGTAGGTAAGGGAAGTTAAAGAAGTTCATGATGTTTAAAAATAAATCCTTTAGACTTCAACAAAGAATTTCTCAAATCACAGACATACGTTTTTATCTTCTCTAACTTCCCAAACTTGAGTCATATATTATATTTTTAAGACAAAGCCGAACTATTTCATCTTTGCAAAGTTAGAGATTTTAGTCGAAACAGTGTCCATTAATCACCAAAAAAAGCGTCCAATTCCCATCAATTAGACATCTACATGATGGGAATTAGACGCTTTTCCTATAGTTTTATTATTATATTAGCTCTTGTCAAGATGTCTGGTAAGATATTCCTTCGGGGTCATTCCCTCCTTGTCGCGGAAGATGTTGTAGAGCTGCGCACGCGAGGAGAAGCCACAAGCAGCTGATATGGCATCGTTGCTGTATTCGGGGTGTTCGCACATCATTTTCTTAGCCAACTCGAAACGTATGTTGGAGAGCCATACACGGAAAGTCACACACTCATGATGCTCAAAATAAATCGTCAATTCACGGCGGCTCACTCCAAGACAAAGCGAGAGTGATGAGAGTGACAGTTCACGCTCAATAAAACCCTTAGACTCCACCCAACTGTCAAGAAGTTTTTTAATCGCTATGGCACGCTCAGCTTGCAATACCTCACCCTTATAGGATGGATTCTTATCATTGCCTATCGCAGGATCCTCTTGGTTCTCCTGAATGGTTTGCAGCATGGGAGCATTATAGCCTAAGGCAAGGAAATTGACCACGAAAAAAACTATCACGACGAGAAGGAGGGGGCCAAGGACGAAGAGCAAGCTGGTCTTGACGATACCGAAAGGAATAGAAAGGGCAGAGAAGCAAAGTAAGTAAAAACCTGTCCTTATGTAAATTATGTATGACTGCATATCACCGCTTGTATGACTCTCGATTCGCCTATAGGTGCGTCTTATCTCCCTTGTCGGAATTATGACGAAATATATCATACATATTAGGAACAAGATATTCATGACGTAAAGCGACGCTCCAATATGGATACTGCCACTCCAACTATAACCTACGATAAATACAGCAAAGATAAAGGCATAGCCCGCAATTCCCACACAAAGATGTCTTCGGAGCATTTCGCGGCTGCACTCAAGATTGAGTACGGCATATGAAAAGAGAAAGACCACTGGTGAATAAAACAATATGTTGAACAAGGCTCCAACATCGTCACCACTGGCACGGAGGTCGAACATCATCTGCAAAAGATAATGGACGCAAAGCAACGAAAGGGCAACTACGAGAATCCAACGCGACTTCTCGTAAGCTTTATAGCACCTCAGAATATGTATTCTGGAAATGGCAAGCGTCACTGCCATAACGAAAGTGATTATAAAGCACCCAAATTGCAGCAGAAAAAGTGTTGTCAACATCAGCAATACTGGTTTACCCTACAAAAGGAACTAATGTAATTGCGCAGACTGAGTAGGAGTTCCTTCCTGTCAGGCTGCAAAATGTCCTTGTTCATCCGTTTACGGTTATACTTCATCCAATTTAGCAGACTTGCCTCTTCGGGATGATGGCGCGTAGGGCCACGATGGTGTTCCGTTACGAAGTTCCACACCTCTTTATACTTCTTTCTCCATTTCTTATCAGTTTTATTCATAGTGAGTTTTTTACAGGATGCGTTGCAAAAGTAGTAAATAATTCTGATTTGACAAAAAAAAATTCCTTTTTTGTCACCTTATTCAGTAAAAATGATGTAACTTTGCATATAATTTACATACAATGGGTATTGAGAAAGGGATTTTCAACCGCACCCAACTATTGTTGGGGAGCGAGGCGACAGAGAGGATAGCTAATGCGCGTGTGATTATCTTCGGCATTGGAGGGGTTGGCTCGTGGTGTGCAGAGAGCCTTGTGCGCACTGGTATCAGAAGACTGACCATAGTAGATAGCGACCGAGTGTGCATAACGAACATCAACCGGCAGCTGATGGCTACGACAAAGACCGTGGGGCAAGTGAAGGTTGAGGCACTGAAAGAGAGGCTGTTGACAATAAACCCCTCGGCGGAGATTGACGCAAGGCAGCAGACATTCTGCGAGGACACGGCAGAAAGCTTTGAACTAAACACATACGACTATATAATTGATGCCATTGACTCATTAAAGGATAAAATGCTGCTCATAGAAATAGCTTGCCACACGAAGGCTCGTTTCTTCTCATCGATGGGGGCTGCACTGAAACTTGACCCTACGAGAATTAAGGTGGCTGAATTTTGGCAAGTGCAAGGCTGTCCACTGGCTCGTGCCTTGCGACAACGTTTCAAGAAGCTGAAACGCAAACCTTCGAGAAAATTTCAATGTGTCTATAGCGATGAACTGCTTGAAAACAAGGGACATGACTCTGCCTGTGGTGCCGACGAGACAATATGTCCAAGGGCAGGAAAGAATGGAGCCATCGACCACGACACCTGCGCAGGAAAGGCACAAACAAACGGCTCGCTGATGCACATCACGGCAATATTCGGAATGACCATTGCCGGACTGGTAATAAAACACCTAACGACAGAGCCTTAGCAGTTCTTCAAGGTCGGTGCGTGCCACTCCACGGCGCAACAGCTCTCCGAGACACTTGCGTGCATCTTCCTTACGTTCCATCTTAACCAAGAGATTAGCCTTTGAAAAGAGGTAGTCGTTGTTGGCAGGGGCAAGCGAAATGGCTTTGTCCCAGTCATACAGGGCTGTGTCATAGTATTTTAATTCCTCTTCCAGACAGGCACGCGAGGCATATGCCACGGCACTGTCACGATGCTGCTCAACACAAAGGCTGTACTGGTCAAGAGCTTCCTGACGCTTGCCCATCTTTATCAGAGTATAAGCAAGTCCAAGTCGGGCTTCAAGATGCGAAGGCGAGAGGTTGAGAAGCTGCTGATAGTCGTTGAGCGACAAGTCATAGCGACGCAACTTTCCGTTGACGAAGGCACGATAGTAGAGTGCTGCAGGATTGGCTGGCTCACGACGCAGAATGTCGCTGTAAGTTTCCAAGGCATACTCCCACTGATGAAGCTCGATGTTCACGGCAGCCTTACGCAGATAAAGGTCTGAGGAATAAGGAGTTTGTGATATTTCCTTGTTCAACGTAGCAAGCGAGTCGCGCCACTGCTGTGGAGTCTGGGCAACAACGTCCCTTCCCCACAGCAATGCAGCTGACATGATGATTGTTTTGAGCGAAATGTTCACTAATTCTTCTTGATATAATCCACAATCCAAGCACCAACTTCCTTGGTACCATATTTCTCGCCGCCCTCAACCTGTATCTCAGGTGTGCGCACATTCTGGTCGAGAGAAGCGTCAACAGCCTTGCGGATGAGTGCACCCTCTTCCTTCAAGTCGAAATATTCGTAGAGCATGGCAACGGAGAGAATCTGTGCCAGAGGATTGGCAATATTCAGCCCCTTACCCTGTGGCCATGAACCGTGGATAGGCTCGAAGACTGGAGTGCTTGAACCAGTAGAGGCAGATGGGAGCAGACCCATTGAGCCTGTGATGCACGAACCCTCGTCGGTGAGTATGTCGCCGAAGGTGTTCTCCGTAACCATAACGTCGAAGAACTTTGGCTCCTGAATCATGCGCATGGCAGCATTGTCAACATACATGTAGTCGGTCTCCACGTCGGGATATTCAGGGGCAATTTCCTGTGCCACCTTGCGCCACAAACGGCTTGAAGCCAATACGTTTGCCTTGTCAACGACAGTGAGGTGCTTGCGACGTTGACGGGCATACTGATAGCCAACACGCAGAATACGCTCCACCTCTGGACGTGTGTAATAGTTGGTGTCAAGAGCATCCTCAGTGCCTATCTCTTGGTTCATCTGTGGCTCCTGCTTCTTGCCGAAATACATACCTCCAGTAAGCTCACGGATACAGATGAAGTCTGCACCATGAACAATCTCGTCCTTCAGTGGCGACTTGTGTACGAGGCAGTCGAAAGTCGTAACAGGACGAATGTTTGCAAACAGTCCCAACTTCTTGCGCATGGCAAGAAGTCCCTGCTCTGGACGCACCTTGGCTGAAGGATTGTTGTCGAACTTGGGGTCGCCGACAGATGCAAAGAGTACAGCATCAGCCTCTTCGCAGGTCTTGAAGGTCTCTTCTGGGAATGGGTCGCCCACCTCGTCAATGGCATGGGCACCGCAGAGAGCTTCCTTATATTCCACCTCGTGTCCGAACTTCTCGGCAATGGCACTCATCACAGCCACGCCCTGTTCCATAATCTCGGGACCAATACCATCGCCCGCGAGAACTGCAATTTTCAATTTCATATCTTGTTCTTTTTTATATTACCTTACTCTAATTCTCAATGATGTTCAGCATCTTGAACGTAGCTTTTATGGCGGCTTCCGTCTGGTCGGCATCAAGTCCACGAGTGCGGAACAGCTTATCGCCGTTCTGCCATGTGATGACAGTCTGCACAAGGGCATCTGTACGACCACCGGGAGGAATGGTCACGGCATAGTTTGCCAACACGGGGAAGGTGCGGTTGAGATACTCGCGATAAATCTTGCGCAGAGCCTTCACAAAGGCATCATACTGTCCGTCACCAGTAGAGTCTGACTCATACTGCTGTCCGTTTATCTCCACCTTCACACTTGCCAAAGGCTTCAGTCCGTAGGCTGACGAAACCATGTAGCTCACAAGCTTCACCTTGTCCTCAGGGGCATCGTGCTTCAACACGTCGCTGACGATGAAGGGCAGATCGTCTTGGGTCACAATCTCCTTGCGGTCGCCAAGCTCAGTGATTCGCTTCGTCACACGTTTGGTCTGCTCTGGAGTCAGTTCAAGGCCCAGTTCTTGCAGGTTTCGCGCAATGTTTGCCTTGCCGCTGTTCTTTCCAAGAGCATACTCACGCTTTCGTCCAAAACGCTCTGGTACAAGGTCGTTGCAGTAGAGATTGTCCTTGTTGTCACCGTCGGCATGCACTCCTGCAACCTGTGTAAAGACGTTCTCGCCGACAATGGGCTGGTTTGGAGCTATGGCTATGCCTGAATAGCCTTCAACAAGGCGACTAATATCGTTCAGTTTACTCTCATTGATGCTTGTCTTGGCGTTGAACTGGTCTTTCAAGATTACTTGTACACTCGACAGAGGGGCATTGCCACAACGCTCACCAAGTCCATTTACCGTGACGTGAATACCCTTGGCACCACTAAGTACGGCAGCAAGGGAATTGCTCACGGCAAGGTCGTAGTCATTGTGGGCATGGAAGTCGAAATGGGCTTCAGGATAGCGTTTTCTCATCTTACGGAAAAACTCTATCACCTGAAGCGGATTCATTATGCCAAGCGTATCGGGAAGCATGAAGCGACGGATTTTCGTCTTGCATAGTGCGTCCATCATCGCATAGACATACTCTGGAGAGTCTTTCATGCCGTTGCTCCAGTCCTCAAGGTAGAGATTCACGCTGATTCCCTTGCTCGTGGCATAGTCAATGGACTGCTTGATGTCGTCGATATGTTCTTCGACAGTCTTTCCAAGCTGTTGTTTACAGTGCTTCTCTGAACCTTTAGCAAGCAGATTTATCACCTTGCCTCCGCACTCCTCAATCCAGTCAATCGACAGTGTACCATCGACAAAGCCAAGCACCTCAACCTTTTCCAAGGCTCCCATCTGACGTGCATAGCGGCATATCATTGACACGGCATCCTTCTCGCCTTCCGAGACCCTTGCCGAAGCCACCTCAATGCGGTCAACATTGACATCGCGGAGCAACATTCGGGCTATCATCAGCTTTTCATGTGGAAGGAACGACACGCCACTGGTCTGCTCTCCATCACGCAGAGTGCAGTCCATTATCTCTATGAATGGCTGCATACTGCGTTTGGAAGAATCGCTCACTTGTTCTGGCTTTCCCATTGCTCGATTTTGTCTTTGTTCTGAATGAGATAGTCTATATCGTCAAGACCATTGATGAGGCAATGCTTCTTATAGCCGTTGATTTCAAACTTCTCACTCTTGCCAGTCGCCATGTTGGTGACAGTCTGGTTGGGCAGGTCAACCTTGACCTCCATCTTCGGGTCGTTCTTTATGCTCTCGAACAACTCGGCAAGAAAAGGCTCGCTGACAACGACAGGAAGCACAAAGTTGTTCAGTTCATTGTTCTTGTGAATGTCGGCAAAGAAGCTGCTGATTACCACACGGAAACCATAGCCAGCTATTGCCCAAGCTGCATGTTCACGGCTTGAACCAGAACCAAAGTTCTTTCCTGCCACGAGAATACAGCCACCGTATGTCGGGTCGTTGAGCACAAAATCCTTCTTTGGCGAACCATCTTTGTTGAATCTCCAGTCTCGGAACAGGTTTTCTCCAAAGCCCTCTTTGTCAGTGGCTTTCAAGAATCGGGCTGGTATTATCTGGTCTGTGTCCACATTCTCCAATGGCAGTGGCACACAAGTACTTGTTATGACGTCAAATTTCTGTTTCATCTTTCAATCCTTAAATCTTTCAATTGTTCAATTTTTCAATCCTTCAATTGTTCAATTTTTCAATCTTTCAATATTACATCAACTCTCTTGGGTCGGTTATCTTTCCTGTCACGGCAGCAGCGGCAGCAACCAATGGAGATGCCAAAATAGTGCGTGAGCCAGGCCCTTGGCGACCCTCGAAGTTTCGGTTGCTTGTTGACACTGAGTATTTTCCAGCAGGAATCTTGTCGTCATTCATGGCAAGACAGGCAGAACAACCAGGCTGACGAATGGCAAAACCAGCCTCCTCAAGCACCTTGTCGAGACCTTCCTCGCGAATCTGCTTGTCAACAAGCCATGAGCCAGGAACGAGCCATGCCACAACATTTTCAGCCTTTTTCTTGCCCTTCACTATTGATGCGAAGGCACGGAAGTCCTCAATGCGACCATTGGTACAAGCTCCAAGGAACACATAGTCTATTGCATGGCCAAGCAGCTTCTCACCTGGGGCAAAGCCCATGTAATCGAGCGACTTCTGGAAAGAAGCCTTGCCAGCCTCGTCAATATCATCAAGAGTTGGGATAGCCTCAGTGATGCCGATACCCATGCCTGGGTTAGTTCCGTAAGTGATTCGTGGTTCAATGTCGGCAGCATCGAAGTTGAGTTCCTTGTCAAATACAGCATCGTCGCCACTATTCAGCGTCTTCCAATATTCGACAGCCTTATCCCATTCCTCACCTTTAGGAGCAAACTCACGACCCTTGATGTATTCGAAAGTAGTCTCGTCTGGAGCTACAAAACCACCACGGGCACCCATTTCTATCGAGAGGTTGCAGAGTGTCAAACGACCTTCCATTGTCAAATCCTTTACTACTTGACCCGAATATTCCACAAAATATCCTGTTGCGCCTGATGTAGTCAGTTTTGACATCAAATAGAGAGCAACGTCTTTTGCTGTAACGCCTTTCTGCAACTTTCCGTTGATGTTAATACGCATCGACTTTGGCTTCTGCTGCAAGATGCACTGTGAAGCCATAACCATCTCTACCTCAGACGTTCCAATACCAAAAGCTACAGCACCCATAGCACCGTGGGTAGAGGTATGTGAATCGCCGCAGACAATGGTCATGCCTGGCAGCGAGAGTCCTTTCTCAGGACCTACCACATGGATAATGCCATTGTCCTTTGACAACATACCATAGTGTGTCAATCCGAAGTCGGCTGCATTCTTAGCCAAAGTGTCAACCTGTTTCTTCGATACTGGGTCTTCGATAGGCTTGTCCTGATCGTGTGTCGGGGTATTGTGGTCAGGCATACAATAGATGTGGTCAGGACGGAAACATTTCAGTCCTCTCTCCCTCATTCCTGCAAATGCCTGAGGTGAAGTCACTTCATGACAGTAGAGTCTGTCGATATACAATTGTGTTGGGCCGTCCTCTATCTTCTGAACGACGTGTTTATCCCAAATTTTATCAAATAAAGTATTCATTGTGTAAA
>JBJEKR010000201.1:0-8002 GCA_051878735.1 Prevotella sp.
TGCCGTGGAGGGATAGAGATACGGATAAACACACACCATATAAGAGGAAAAAATAGTTCATTCATTACCTATCTGTTTTTAACTATTGCCTCGTTTGCCTGTTGAGCCTTTGGCTCTTCCTCCTCGTAAGGCATAGTCAAATCAATCTTGGCCTCTGCTCTTGCTTTTTTCGTCAGTTGGTTCCTATATTCTTTGGGCGACATACCGACATGCAGCTTGAAAAACTTCCTGAATGTATATTGCTCGGGGAAATTCAGCCGTGCAGCTACATCCTTAATGTTGAGGTCTTTCTGTTTTAACAATGATTTTGCATTGATGATAATCATCGAGGCTATCCATTCAGAAGGAGTCTTGCCCGTCTGCTCACGGATGATTCGTGAGAAATGATTGGGCGAAAGTCCCGCCTCGCCGGCATAGAACGCCACACTGCGCTCGTGTTGGCGGTTGGTATGCAGAGAATAGATAAAACGGAATGCTATCGTCTCATTTTTATTTATGGAGGCTGGACTAACTGTACGACCAAGGAAATACAAATGTACAAACTCAAGCATTGTCTGCTGCTCCATCAGTTGGATAATCCGCATAACGAGGTTTTTCTCTCCTGCATCAGAAATACCGTATGCATATTCCCTTTTCTTGCTTATAGCCTTTTGTCGCTCAACAAACAACCTTATGCTTTCATCGTCTAATTGCAGACAAGGAGTGTCGCGCATCCTGAACTCCAGTATCATGTCATAGACATCCCGTATGGCCTGAAAGAACACCTCTGCCTCATCTATAATGGCAATTTCTTGATAACAGTCGTCACGGGAAAGTTCAAATACCGATATGATTGGCGAGAGAAAGCATAGCATACCCTCGCTAATCACATAGAGCTGGCCGTTTATCAACACTTTCCTGCTGCCTGACGTACAGAGCAACATTCCTGCCCTGCCTGATATGTCATTGTGAATTATATCCTTGTTCATGCTGCAAAATTACTAATTTGACCAATAATATCCAAAAATATTTGGCATTTTTAGCACAAATAATTGATATTGCTCACTAATTGCGTTTTGCTGACATTGATTCATGGATGAAATAACCGTAACTTTGCACCCAGAAATAATCAGATATAACATTAACATATTAAAGATGAACAAAAACAGGATTCTATCAGTAGGGGCAGGATTGGTATTATCAGTCTTGACAGCTTCGGCACAACTGACCTTGGAAGAGTGTCAGAGGTTGGCTGCCGAACACTATCCCCTTGTCAAAAGGTATCAGTTGATTGAGCAAACGGCTGGTTACACACTCGCCAATATCTCTAAGGGTTGGCTGCCGCAGTTGTCATTCGATGCCCAAGCCACGCTGCAAAGTGATGTGATGACCTTGCCCGATGCACTTGAAACCATGCTTGCCGGCACCGGGCAGAATGTGAAGGGCTTGAAGAAAGACCAGTATCGTGTGGGGCTTAATGTCAGTCAAGTGGTTTATGACGGTGGTTCCATCAAGGCCTCACGTAAATCCGCCATGGCAGAGAGTGATGTCGAAGTGAAGAAAAACGAAGTGGAGTTGTACCAACTCAGGGAGCGTGTGAACAACCTTTTCTTCGGTGTATTGCTCACGGAGGAGAAGATACGTCTCAATGAAAACCTTCAAGAGCTGTTGCTCGACAACTGCCGCAAGATGGAGGCGATGGTGAAGGGCGGAACAGCCATGCGGTCAGACCAGGACGCCATCCGTTCCGAATATCTGAACGCACGTCAGCAGCACACGGAACTTTCTGCTACCAAGAACTGTTTTCTCCGAATGCTTGAAGCATTCATTGGCAGGCGAGTCAGCAGTGGGTTGGAGAAGCCCAAGGCAGACGCACCATTGGATGATACACCAGATCGTCCCGAACTTCGCTGGATGGATGCACAGACAAGGCTTATCGACGCAAAGGAAAAACAACTCGATGCCAGTCTGCGCCCGAGTTTGAGCCTTTTTGCCCAAGGCTACTATGGCTATCCCGGCTATGACATGTTCGGCGACATGTTTTCGCACGACTGGACGCTGAACGGAATGGTGGGGCTGAAACTCAGTTGGAATCTGTCCAGCTTTTATACCCATAAGAACGACCGACGCAGACTTTCCGTGCAGCGGGCGGAGGTCGAAAACGCCCGTGAGGTGTTCCTCTTCAACAACCGTCTGCAATCTATTGAGAATCACTCCACCATCCGCCGCTACCAACTTGTCATGGCAGAGGACGAGGAAATCATCTCGTTGAGATCGTCAGTGAGGCAGGCGACAGAGGAAAAACTATCGCATGGCGTTATAGATGTCAACGACTTGTTGCAGGAAATCAACCGCGAGAACAATGCAAGGATAGCCCTGTCAACCCATGAAATAGAGATGTTGAAGAGCATCTATGAACTTAAATATACATTGAACAAATAATAGACATAAAGATTTATGAAAGCAAATATCCTATTCGCAGTCAGTCTTGCCATCGGCATGACAGCTTGCACATCGGGTGAGAAAGGCTATGACGCATCCGGCGTCTTTGAAACGACCGAAGTAATTGTATCTGCCAAGGGAACGGGCGAGCTTATCTCCTTCAACGTGGAGGAGGGACAGGAGGTAAGGCAATATGATGTCATAGGCAGCATCGACACCACACAGTTAGTGCTGAAGAACCGCCAATTATCAGCCAATCTGCTTGCCACCCAAGACAAGACTCTCGACGAAAGCCGCCAAGTGGCATCACTTCGCCAACAGATTGCCAATCTGCAGAAGGAGAAGCAACGCTATGCCGCCCTCTTGGCATCTGATGCCGCCACACAGAAGCAGGTGGATGATTTGGATTACCAGATAGGAGTGCTCAACCGCCAGTTGGCAGCATCGCTCGAACAATTGGGCAGCAACAACCGAAGTATCGCCAACCAAGCCGAAGGCATTCGTGCCATGCAGGCTCAGACCGACGACCAGTTGCGCAACTCCATCATAACATCTCCCATAAGCGGCACCGTACTTGCCAAATATGCAGAAAGGGGTGAATACGCCACACCAGGGAAACCGCTGTTCAAGGTGTCGGACGTGAAATCCATGAAACTGAGGGCTTACGTCACAGCTCCACAGTTGACAACGTTGAAGATAGGACAGGAGGTTACCGTCTATGCTGATTATGGAGAAAAGGAAAGCAAGGCATACAAAGGCATCGTGGAATGGATATCAGACAAGGCCGAGTTTACCCCAAAGACTATTCAGACACGAGACGAGCGCGCCAACTTGGTCTATGCCGTGAAGATAGCCGTAAAGAACGACGGTATGATTAAGCGCGGAATGTATGGTAACGTAAAATTCTGATGTGTCATGGCTATCGTATCAGTAAGAAACCTGAAAAAGCGGTATGGCAAGGTGGATGCACTCCGTGGCCTCAGCTTCGATGTGGAGGAAGGTGAGATATTCGGTATCATAGGTCCCGACGGTGCCGGCAAGACCTCTCTCTTCCGCATACTCACCACCTTGATGCTGGCTGATGGCGGAACAGCCTCTGTTGACGGTTTGGATGTGATTGCCGACTTCAAGTCCATCCGGCACAGGATAGGCTATATGCCGGGGCGTTTCTCCCTCTATCAGGATTTGTCAGTAGAAGAGAATCTGGATTTCTTCGCCACGATTTTCGGCACTACTGTAAAAGAGAATTATCATCTTGTGGAGGATATCTATTGGCAGATTGAACCTTTCAAGCGGCGAAAGGCGGGGAAACTGTCGGGAGGCATGAAGCAGAAACTGGCCCTGTCGTGCGCACTCATCCATGCTCCTCGCGTACTATTTCTTGACGAACCGACCACAGGTGTTGACCCTGTTTCGAGGAAAGAGTTCTGGGAAATGCTTTGGAAACTGAAACGCGAGCATGGCATCACCGTGTTGGTGTCCACTCCCTATATGGACGAGGCCGTACAGTGTGACCGCATCGCCTTGATACAGGACGGGGCATTTCTGCGCATCGACACCCCAGCTGGCATCGTGGCATCTTATGGAGCAAGGCTGTGGGCTGTAAGGAGCAACGAGATGCACCAGCTGCTCACCGACTTGCGGCAACATCCCGAGGTATATACAGCTTTTTCCTTCGGCGAGACTTTCCATGTCACAGTTGCCGACGGGCTTACCACACAAAGTCTGGCGGGCTGGCTGTCGGGCAGAGGGCACACACAGGTGAGTGTCGCTCCTGTGGAGGCGAGCATCGAAGATTGTTTCATGTCATTAATGAGAAAAGTATGAAAACGGACAAATATGTAATCGAGGCAGACGGACTGACCAAGCAGTTTGGTGATTTCATCGCCACCAACCATATATCTTTCCAAGTCCATGAAGGAGAGATATTCGGTTTCCTTGGTGCCAATGGTGCGGGCAAGACTGCGGCCATGCGTATGCTGTGCGGACTGAGCCGCCCCACGGAAGGCAGTGCCCGTGTGGCAGGGTTTGACGTATATCACGAGGCAGAACAGGTAAAGAGGCACATTGGTTATATGAGTCAGAAGTTTTCCCTGTACGACGACCTTACGGTATATGAGAACCTGAAACTCTTCGGCGGCATCTACGGCATGCCGATGTCGAAGATTCGCGAGAAAGCCGGCACGCTATTGAACGAATTGGGATTTTCAAAGGAGGCTGGCACGATGGTGAAGTCGCTACCTTTGGGATGGAAACAAAAGTTAGCTTTTTCCCTGAGCATCTTCCATGACCCGAAGATAGTTTTCTTGGATGAACCCACAGGTGGCGTTGACCCCGTGACACGCCGCCAGTTTTGGGAGCTTATCTATCAGGCTGCAGACCGTGGCATTACGGTGTTCGTCACCACACATTATATGGATGAGGCTGAATACTGCGACCGTGTCAGCATCATGGTTGACGGCAAGATTGAGGCACTGGATTCGCCCGAACGTCTGAAACGTCAATTTGGTGTCAGCACGATGTATGAAGTGTTTTTACAACTCGCCCGAAAGGCAAAAAGAAATTAATCGGTTATGAAACAGTTTTTAGTTTTTGTGACAAAGGAGTTCCGTCATATCCTCCGCGACAAACGCACCATGCTGATACTCGTAGTGATGCCTGTGGTGATGATTATCCTCTTTGGATTTGCCATTACCACTGAGGTGAAGAATTCGCGGGTGGCCATCCTCGACTATTCCAAAGACGAGGTGACGGCACAGATTGTGGAACACATTGCCCACAACAGATATTTCTCCATCGTCAACGATTTGGACAATGAATCAGAGGCAGAACGTATGTTTCTGCAGAATGAGGCAGACATGGTGATTGCATTTAGTCAAGACTTTGCCTCAGAGATGAAGAAATCAGGACTGGCAAAGGTGCAGATTCTCACGGATGGCACCGAACCCAACCAGGCATCCGTGCGCACTGGCTATATGCAGCAGGTACTGGCGACATATCAGCAGCAGGCGGCACAGCAAGGTTTAGGCCGGCTGCCTTTCCGAATAGAACCAGTCACACGCTTCCTCTACAATCCACAGAGCAAGAGCGAGTACAACTTTGTGCCGGGAGTTATTGGTCTGATATTATTGCTGATATGTGCCATGATGACAAGTATAGCCATAGTAAAGGAGAAGGAAATGGGGACAATGGAGATTTTACTTGCCTCGCCTCTGCCTCCGATAGTGATTGTGCTGGCCAAGTTAGTGCCTTATTTCGTCATATCATGCCTGAACCTCACCACCATCCTCATCCTCTCGACGACATTACTGCACATTCCTATTGCAGGCAGCGTCGCGGGATTCGTCAGCATCACGATGCTTTACATTCTTGTGTCGCTGCTCATCGGACTGCTGATTTCCACCTGTGTCGGCAGCCAGCTTGCCGCCATGCTTCTCTCCTTGCTGCTCATTGTGCCGACCGTCTATCTGTCGGGCATCACGTTCCCCATCGAGAGTATGCCCGTGACCTTGCAGCATGTGTCTGCCATTGTCCCTGCAAGATGGTATGTGGATATAGCCCGCAGACTGATGATACAAGGAGTGCCGGTAGGATATGTGATGCGCGAAACCGCTATCCTCGGCGTGATGGCCCTGTTGTTGCTCATGGTGTCATGGAAGATGTTCAAAACCCGATTATAATTGATGATTATGGTAATACGATTTTTAATAGAGAAGGAGTTCAAGCAGATGATACGGAATATCATCTTGCCCATTGTGTTCATCCTGCTGCCCATTGGAATGATCAATGTGATGCCAAGAGCTGCCACACAGGAAGTGAAAGACCTGAAGATTGGGGTGATAGACAACGACCACAGTACATGGTCGCAGCGCATGATTCAGAAGATGGCGGCTTCGGAGTATTTCACGCTCACCGAGCTTTCTGATTCCTATCATCAGGGACTGGATGCGATGGAGCGTGCTGAGGTGGATTTTATCATTGAGATAGAGCCTGATTTCGAGAGGCGGTTAGTGCGTGATGGCATCAGTCAGGTGATGATTTCTGCCAATGCCGTCAATGGTGTGAAGGCCGGACTTGGCACATCCTACCTTTCGCAGATTGTAGCGGACTATTCAGCCAATCTGAGGGAGGAATTTGGCATGAGCACAGCCAATGTCAGAGTGGAGGGCTTTGATGTTGAGCCACGCTATATGTTCAATGCCGAGTTGGACTACAAGGCATTTATGGTGCCAGGATTGATAGCTATGCTGTTGATATTGGTAGTTGGTTTTCTTCCTGCTCTGAACATCGTGGGAGAAAAAGAGAAAGGTACGATAGAGCAGATAAACGTAACGCCTGTGGGGCGTTTTGAGTTCATCTTCTCCAAACTGATACCTTATTGGTGCGTGGGACTGTTCATCCTTGCCTATTCTATGCTGTTGGCAAAGGGAATCTACGGACAGACACCTGTGGGCAGCATTGCTGTCATATTTCTTTTTGCCACCTTATTCATTCTTGTCGTTTCGTGTATGGGACTGATTGTCTCCAACTACTCCGACACCACCCAACAGGCAGCATTGGTAATGTTCTTCTTCTTAGTCATCTTCATTCTGCTCAGCGGACTGCTCACCCCCATAGCGGGAATGCCTGAATGGGCAAAGCTCATCACACGGCTGAATCCGCTGCGCTATTTCATCGAGGCGATGCGGGCTCTCTATCTGAAAGGAAGCTCCCTCAGCGACCTCAGCGGACATTTCATTGCCCTGTCTGTTTATGCCGCATCGGTATGGGCGATAGCCATTTTCAGTTACAAAAAAAGCAATTAGGATATGATACTGCAAAACAAAATATTGGCATACATGCGTGGCCGACCTTATTGTGTGTCATTACAGGAACTTTCCTCCCACTTTGAAGTCAATACTGAGGAGCTGGCTGCTGCCATAGCAGTATTGGCAAAGGAGAGAATTGTCATGCTTAGGTTTGACCATTCATCCATGAATCCCAAGACATTCTCGTCAAGGGGAGAAATCATCTATGAGCGGTTTATGGACATGTTGTTCACTGAGAGACCTGTTAGGAGGGATGTCGGATATTATGCCAAAGAGCTCTGTGTAACGCCTAAATACCTGTCAATAGTGGTTAAGAAATACAGTGACAAGACGGCATATCAGTGGATAAAGAAAACCATTGTGCAAGAGATTGAAGATAAATTGAGATATTCTGAAGACAGTATCAAAGAGATTGCGTTCCTACTCGACTTCCCCTCAATTTCCTTTATGGGAAAGTTCTTCAAGTCGATGACTGGCGTATCTCCAATGTTCTATCGAAAACTTCACTCACTATGTAATACAAATCAATAAACGAATGAATAAAGAATCAATAGGAAAGAATGCGGGCATTGTTTGGCGAGTGCTGAACGACCGAAAAAGCACATGGGAGGAACTTGTAAAGTCTTCCGGGTTGAAACCTCTTGAAATTGCTGCCGCCATAGGTTGGCTGGCTCGCGAGGACAAGATTAACATGTCCATTCAAGACGGGTTGATGTCATTTGATGTTTACCATGAATGCTATTACTAAAATGTATGGTTTACATCTTCTCTAA
>JBJEKR010000202.1:0-1803 GCA_051878735.1 Prevotella sp.
TGATTCCAATGTCATGAACGAGGGCAGCACTTTCAAGGATGAACTGTGTTTCCTCGTCCAATCCTTCGCATTTGCCAATAAGCGAAGCGTAAGCATGAACTTTAGTCGTATGCTGAATGCGCTTAGGGTCGCCATTGTTATAGTCAATCATGGCAAGAGCCAACTCTTCAATTTTCATTAGTCATTGATTTTCTTAATTACTTTTGCCGGATTACCCACAGCCACGCTGTCTGATGGTATGTCTTTCACAACCACGCTTCCTGCTCCTATGGTTACATTATCGCCGATTGTCACACCAGGCAGGATAGTTGTACTTCCTCCTATCCAGCAGTTGTTGCCTATGGTTACAGGACGCGCCCATTCTTTCCTTGTGTTCCTTTCGATAGGGTCTGTGGAGTGACAAGCCGTATATATGCTTACGTTAGGGCCGATGAAGCAGTCGTCGCCAATGGTTACCATGGCTTCGTCGAGCACCGTCCAGTTGAAGTTGGCAAAGAAACGCTTGCCAACACGGATGTGTTTGCCGTAGTCGCAGAAAAAAGGCTGGTTGATGAACGTGTCTTCATCGCATTTGCCAAGTATCTCATGCAGTTTTTTATTTCGTTCCTTTGTTAGGGTTGGTCGTATCTGATTATACTCCCAACAGCGGTCTTTGCATAAGTTCAGGTCTTCCAACAAGCCTTCGTCAATAGCATTATATACTTCGCCGTTGAGCATCTTTTCGTATTCTGTTTTCATATACTTCGCTAAATATTAATCATGCGATGCCAAGCCGTTCAATCATTCATGTTAATACTTACTTCTTTATCGCTTTATTCCATGAATTTTATCACGTCCTCACGTCTTGGCTTTGCCTCTGGTGATTCGTCAGGATAACCCAAGGCAATGCAGTAGAGCAGTTCATAGCCTTCAGAGAAGCCCATTCGGTCAAGGTATGGCTTTGCTGATGGAGAATCGAGAATCCAGCGTGCGGAACTGCCTAAGCAACAGGATCCAATGCCTTTTGCCCATGCTGCAAGGATTATGTTCTCGCCGAGCAAGCCACAGTCTATCTGTGCCATGTCGTATTTGGTGTCGTAGGCGATGCAAACGACACATGGAGCGTTCACGAAGATGTTCTTGAAACCTTTACGTTCTGCAATCTTCGGGTTGTCTTTTACGACGGCATTAGTAATTGAGTCGATGAGGGTAGGGGAGTCGATTATGCGAATCTCATACGACTGCAGGTTCTTTCCGTTTGGCGCATTGATGCCACACGTCAGAATCTCTTTCAATGTCTCTCGACTGATGACGGAATCTTTGTAGGCGCGTATGCTCCTGCGACTCATCATCAAATCGGTTACAACACTTGCGGTATCAACGTCCGTTGTACTTTTCTGTTCCTTACCCTCGTTGCAAGCTGTCAACATAAGCGCAGCTGCCAAACCTAAAAAAACTTTTCTCATAATTTTCATATATATTTCCGCAGCAAAGATACATATTATTTCTGACACATTCAAACGAATTGCCTTTTTTTTCTCAAAATTGCTAATAACAGGTCATCTTGCCATGAAAACAATGGAATTCGATGTTATATCACTGATGACAATTAAACCTTTTGGCTTCCCATTAGTCAAAACATAATGTAGTAGGTTTTTATCCCGTCTTGGAAGAGACGACTGTAAAGTCAGGAAACACTTCGTTAGTGAATGAAAAGAAAAATATTATCTAAAATTTGTAAAATCCCCTGTTGGGGATACGGCAACCGTCAGTATGTCGAGCAACGGCGAGTTTGCCCCACAGGAACATTATTAAATACATTAT
>JBJEKR010000203.1:0-7928 GCA_051878735.1 Prevotella sp.
GGCATCGACCGCATCATGCTCGACAACTTCACACCTGCCGACACAAAGAAGGCTGTTGACATCATTGCAGGACGCTATGAGACAGAATCCAGCGGCGGCATTACCTTCGACACGCTGCGCGACTATGCCGAGTGTGGTGTTGATTTCATTTCAGTCGGTGCACTCACACATTCAGTCAAAGGACTCGACATGAGTTTCAAGGCTTGTTAGAATAATGATTGATACTTCTGCATTCCAAGGTAAAAGGGCAGCCTATTATACATTGGGTTGCAAGCTCAATTTTTCCGAGACTTCCACTTTCGGAAAAATGTTAAGCGACATGGGAGTGGTGACGGCAAAGAAAGGCGAAAAAGCCGATCTTTGCCTCATCAACACCTGTTCCGTCACCGACGTTGCCGACCATAAGTGTCGCCAAGCGATTAATCGTATGGTACGCAACAATCCGGGAGCCTTTGTCGTCGTGACGGGATGTTATGCACAACTTGAGCCTCATCGCATCAGTTCTATCGAGGGCGTTGACCTCGTCCTTGGCAGCAACGAGAAGGCAAACCTCATGCAGTTCCTGTCTGAAAAATGGACAGGAGGAGTAACGTCAGACCAGCATCTCCATGAACACTATTCAGTCAAGACGAAGGACATAAAGACTTTTGCTCCAAGTTGTTCGCGAGGCAATCGCACACGCTATTGGCTGAAAGTTCAAGACGGATGCGACTATTTCTGCACATATTGTACCATTCCCTTTGCACGTGGTTTCAGCCGCAATCCATCGATAGAGTCGCTCGTTCAGCAGGCTCGACAGGCTGCTGAAGAGGGTGGGAGAGAGATAGTCCTTACAGGAGTTAACATTGGCGACTTCGGAAAGACAACAGGCGAGAAGTTCTTGGACCTTGTAAAACGACTTGACAAAGTAGATGGAATCGAACGTTATCGCATAAGTAGCCTTGAGCCAGACCTTGCTTCCGATGAATTGATAGAGTATTGTGCCACAAGCCGTGCTTTCATGCCACATTTCCACATTCCGTTGCAGAGTGGAAGCGACGAGGTGTTGCGCCTCATGCACCGTCACTACGACACACAGCTTTTCGCTGATAAGATACGTCACATTAAGCGTGTAATGCCCAATGCTTTCATCGGCGTTGATGTCATGGTCGGATGTCGTGGTGAAACAGCACAGTGCTTTGAGGAAACTTATACCTTCCTTGAGGCACTCGATGTTACGCAACTGCATGTCTTTCCTTATTCGGAACGCCCTGGCACTGCCGCACTCAAGATACCTTATGTAGTTGATGACAGGACGAAAAAACAACGTAGTCATCGACTATTGGAACTTTCCGATAGGAAAACTCAGGAGTTCTACGGGCGTTATATCGGAACAGAGGCGAAAGTTCTTTTTGAAAAAGCCCCCCGAGGCAAGGCAATGCACGGTTTCACCGAGAATTACATACGTGTTGAACTGTCTCCTTCATTAGCGAAACCAGAATACGACAATTCGATACTTTCTGTACGCCTCGGTGGATTCAACCACGACAAGACCGCACTAATGGGAGAAATTATAATTGAGAATTAAAAATTAAGAATTAAGAATTAAAAATTAAGGATTAAAAATTAAAGAATTATAGTAGGGTTTGAAAGATTATAAAGATTTTTGGATGAAATGGACAAAATAGCAGTAGTAATTCTCAATTGGAACGGAGCTTCGATGTTGCGCCAGTATCTCGGCGATGTCATACGCTATTCAGTCAATGACGGTGCTGTCGTCTATGTTGCCGACAACGCATCAACCGACGATTCCATCGAACTTTTACGCAGTGAATATCCACACTGCCGCATAATTCAGCTTGAACAGAACTGGGGATTTGCTGATGGCTACAACAAAGCTTTGAAGCAGATTGAGGCAGAATATTATCTGTTGCTTAATTCCGACATTCGTGTCACCCACCATTGGCTTCAACCTCTTGTTGAGTTTATGGACAATCACCATGAGGTGGCGGCTTGTCAGCCCAAGCTCCTTTCAATGACAGACAACGACTGCTTTGAATATGCAGGAGCTTCGGGCGGTTTCATCGACCGTTATGGCTATCCATTCTGCCGTGGACGCATCTTCGACACTGTGGAACGTGACAATGGACAGTATGATACGCCCGCTTCTATTCTTTGGGCTACGGGAGCGGCTTTATTAATCCGCTCTGCTGACTATTGGAACGCCGGCGGTCTTGACGGTCGTTTCTTTGCCCATAATGAGGAGATTGACCTTTGTTGGCGACTGCGCATCATGGGGCGCAAGATTTATTGCGTACCAGAGAGCTACGTCTATCACGTCGGCGGAGGCACACTACCAAAGAACAACCCGATGAAAACGTACCTAAATTTTCGCAACAATCTGACGATGCTTTATAAGAATCTTCCCGACTCAGAGCTTCGTCACGTTATGCGTGTACGTTGGTTTCTCGATTATCTTGCTGCATTCCAGATGCTCATTCTCGGTCGCAACTTCGGCGATTTCCGTGCCGTATTCCGTGCTCGCCGTGCCTTCAAGCGTTGGCGCAATGACTTCACACCAAACCGCAAAGTCATTCAAGCCTCATCAGCCCACCATTCCATTCCCGAACGTCTCCCAATCTCAATCCTTTGGCACTACTATGCCAAAGGTCACAAAACATTCATCCAACTTTCGCCACACTAACTTCTCAACAGCAACCAAACAAAGTCAAAGCATATTCGAAACTTACGAATAATTAACGGGGTGACAATTTATTACTGTTTCTGATTTGCGATTAAGCTATCAACTTGCCAACTCGTTTTTTCGCAAGCCCAAGGAAACCCCAGTCAGCATAGCAACATGCGAAACTTAAATTTAATGAATTATTAAGATATAAATATTGACCTTAAATACAATAATTCACAAATTCCATAGTTATTATATTTAGATTGAAGTAAAAGTAAGTTAATTAAGAAATGAACAATATACAAAAGATAGTAAAACAAGGTTCATTGATTTTCATTTTGTCGTTCTTTCACTGTGCACTTTCTTTTGCACAGACAGACGTTGCATGGCAAATGACCATGCAGACCACTAACACCACAGGTGCCAATACCCCATTGTGGCTAAATGCCAATAGATATGGATTAAGCAGTTTGGAAAAGAACAATGGCTATTTTATGGCAGGTGTGGAGAAAGAGATGGATAGGGAACCAGATAAAAAATGGAGCTATGGCTTTGGTGTTTCGCTTGCGGCTGCATATAACTTTTCAAGTTCTATCATCGTACAAGAAGCCTATGTAGAGGGACGGTGGTTGAAAGGAAGTCTAACATTGGGAGCTAAGGAAGAGCCGATGCAATTGAAAAATCAGTCATTGAGTAGTGGTTCTCAGACTTTGGGAGTCAATGCGCGTCCTGTACCATCACTGCGTCTGTCGCTTGATGACTATTGGGCAGTACCATTTACCAACGGATGGCTTCGTCTTAAAGGACACATTGCATACGGAATAACGACAGACGACACTTGGCAGCGTGAGTTTACCTCAATGACATCGCGTTATACAGAGGATACTTTTCTACACACGAAGGCTGGCTACTTGAAAATAGGCAATGAGGATCGTTTTTTCCCTGTTTCTTTAGAGATGGGTTTAGAAATGGCATCTCAATTTGGAGGAAATTCCTATCGTCCAATGGGCAATGGCAATATGGAGAAGGTTGAAAATAGAAATGGCATTGGAGCTTTCTGGAAAGCGTTTTTACCAGGTGGTAGCGATGTTATTGAAACCACTTATCAGAATGTCTCTGGAAATCATCTCGGTAGTTGGGTTATGAGGCTCAATTTTGACTACGACGACTGGTATTTGGGACTATATGCAGACCATTTCTTTGATGACCATTCTGCAATGTTTTTACTCGACTATGACGGCTATGGGACAGGAGAAGAATGGAATACAAAGAAATCGCATAGATATATGCTGTATGACCTTAAGGACATTATGCTCGGAGCAGAACTAAAGTTAAAGAATACATTATTACTAAATAACATTCTCTTTGAATATGTCAATACAAAATATCAAAGTGGACCAATCTATCACGACCATACTCAGCAAATGCCAGATGATATTGGTGGTATAGACAATTATTACAATCACTATATTTATACAGGTTGGCAACACTGGGGACAAACCATGGGAAATCCTCTCTACATATCCCCTATATATAATGATGACGGTTTGATTGAATTTGAGTGTAATCGTTTTAAGGCTTTCCATCTTGGACTGTCTGGATTACCAACCAATCAGCTTACCTATCGTTTGCTTGCGACATATCAGAAAGGATACGGTACATATAATAAACCTTACCCTAATCCACGTGAAGGTGTCAGTGTCATGGCAGAAGTTTCCTATAGTTTAGGAAATGGGTGGAATACGGTTATTTCTGCCGGACTTGACCGCGGCAAACTGCGTGGCAACAGTACTGGTTTACAATTGACGTTTCAAAAGACTGGAATAATTAAATAGAAAGGTGAAAGAAGATGAGAAAATTTGCATATATGTGTTTTGCTGGATTATTGCTGATGGCGTGCGAGATTTCATCATCAAACAACGGTGATTTCGACGGTTTTTGGCAGATGACGAGTGTAGATACACTTTTGTCGGTAGGTTCACGCGACACTCGCGATGATTTAATCTTTTGGGCTGTTCAAAAAGATTTGTTGGAAATGAAGGATACAAAGGGTCATGTATCAAAAGTATTCTTCCGCTTTTCTCATGAAACGGACAGACTGATAATTTCTAATCCAATTATTGACCTTCGAGACTCATCGGATAAGGTACTTAGTGATACCACAATTCTGTATTATTACGGTGTTCATAGAGTACCTGATACATTAGCAATAGAAACTCTTAATTCGTCCAAGATGACACTGCGAACCTCTTATTTTAGGCTTCATTTCCGCAAGTATTAGTACTATTATTGCAATATTAATCCCCACTGTACTTATTTATCATATAAATAAACGAATCAATGTGGTATTTCAAATTGTCCAAAATCATGAATAATTATTGGCCTTAAATACAATAAATCGAAAAATATATAGTTATTATATATAGATTGAAGTAAAAGTTAGTTAATTAAGATATGAACAATATACAAAAGATAGTAAAGCGAGGTTTCGATATCGTAATATCATTTTTGTGTCTAATACTGTTTTCACCATTATTCCTGTATTGTTATATAATAATTAAGAAAGAAGATGGTGGACCTGCAATATTCAGTCAGGAACGCATTGGCTTACACGCAAAACCTTTTTACATCTATAAGTTTCGTAGCATGATAATGGAAGCAGAAAAAGATGGACCAGCGTTATTCTCACATGATGGAGATGAACGTCTGACCCATTCCGGGCGTTTTCTTCGCGACCATCATCTTGATGAGCTTCCACAGCTATGGAATGTGCTCAAGGGCGATATGTCGTTCGTTGGACCGCGTCCTGAGCGCAAATTCTATATAGACCAGATAATGGAACACAATGCCGACTATGTCAAGTTGTACAAAATAAGGCCAGGAGTTACTTCTTACGCTACATTATACAACGGCTATACAGACACGATGGAGAAGATGCTCCGCCGTCTTGAACTTGACCTTTATTATCTCGAACACAATTCTCTCCTGTTCGATATGAAGATCTTATGGATGACATTCGCCAGTATAGCCCTTGGCAAGAAGTTCTGAAGTGATATTCTTTCCTATTTCCATCATAAGATTTGAAAGTAAAATACTTATTTACCCAAAGAATCCTCATTTTACTTCTTAAATTTCACTGTCATTGCTGAAATCTTGAAATCTGTTTCAATATTTTTCTATTTTACATGTATGTTGCTTTGACTCCTTGTCATAGTTAATTCCCACAAGCAAGATGTCATCCGTATAGTCGGACAATTTCTCAGGATAGTTCTTCCGCTTAATCTGGTCGATGGCAGTGTTGGCAGAATGGTTGTTTTTCAACTCAATGACAAGTGCCGGCTTTAAGACATTGCGACGGGGAATCATCACAAGGTCGGCATAGCCCTTACCGGTGGCATACTCGCGGTGAATTACATATTCATTCTTTGCCAAGATATATGCAATGGAAAGAACGCAAGCAAGCGAGTTCTCGTCATTGTAGGCAAGAATGCTCGTATTCTCGTCATGAGCCATGTCAATGGCTTGCGCAACGGCTTGTTCGTTGCCTGAGACGGTGGAGGCAAGAAGGTTCTTCGAGTTTTGTATCGTTTTAGCTAATACGTCCCAAGAAGTAGCCTTGATTGCGTTATTCATTTCATCCCCAACCTCCTTATTAGGGATAAAGCACTCGTATTCATCCTCGTCGTATGCCAAATAACCCAAATGTATCAACACGGTAAGAACATCATTCTTGCTGCGCACGATGTGCATATCGTTCGTAAACTCTGTTGTATCTACATACACATGTTCTCCCGCCAGCATACGGATGATGTCATCCTTCAGACCTTCGAAGTTCATCTGGATATAAGTAACAACGGAGTCGTATGCTCCCGTGGTTGTCCAATAGCTTCGGCAATCGCCACGCTGCAAGGCTTTCATCACAGAATAAGGATTGTAAATGGATTTCTCCCTGCCGATATTATATCCGTCATACCACATCTTGAGCTCCTCCATTGATGCATTGTGCTGCTTTGCCAATGCAAGCACCTCATCATTAGTGAATCCAAAGCAAGGGGCGAGATAGGCAGGGTCTATCACCGAATACTCATTGAAGTTGTTTAACGCCGACTCGGTGTTGTATTTCTTTATAGGCAGAATGCCCGTGAGATATGCTCCGGCAAAGACACGGTCGGAGTCCTGGGTCTTGAACAGGCGGCGAAGCAACATGACATACTCGTCGAGGATGGTTGGAGCGACACTCGCCACGTCACTCTTCATCTTCCGCCTGTCAGGAAACTCACGGCAGATGGCATCCCACTCGTCAATGATGAAGAAGAACTTCTCGCCTGTGGCCTCACAGATGGCAGAGAGGGTATCCATAAGGTCGGAGTTACTACAATATTCCACATCAGGAAACGCTTTCTTCAACTCTAAAATGATTTTCTCCTGTATAACCCTCACTATTTTATCGCCAAGCTCAGGCCTGGCTGTAAAAGATGTCACATCGAGATAAATCACACTGTATTTGTTTAGATACTTCTCAAACGAATTATCATTCTCGGCCTTCAACCCCACAAATAGCTCACGCGAGTCGCACGACTTGTCGTAATAGGCACACAGCATCTTCGCCGCCATCGACTTGCCGAACCTCCGGCAACGAGTCACGCAACTATAGCGGCGTTCGGTATTGAGCGTCATGTTGATTAATGGTATCAGCGACGTCTTGTCAACATACTCGCTATTCACTATGTCACAAAACTCACTGTTGCCTCTATTGATATATGTACCCATGATTACTTCACCCGTTGCAGGAGAGATTAGCCCGCTTCCGATTGCAAAGGTACTAATAAATAGTTTATCATCAAAACATAAAGTCTGTCGTTTTCATTCATTTACGACTATTTAACACACTCGTTTGATGTAATCTCACTTCCGCAACTATAAAAACGACACTTCTGGCACAATAATCGTATGAGAATGTCGTTTATGTATATGTTATAACAAAACTTATGCCACCGTAACAAAGGCTGTTCATCTATCGTCAGGAGGTCTGTTGTGTCTTTTTTTAGAATAGGTGGCTCTTCTGCAATTTAGTTGAAGTGGATTCTTTTGATGATAGTATGCTATCAGTTTCTGTAGTTCTATGATGGTTCTCTAATCTATAAAGGCATAGTCATAGAATGACGTTTTGTCACTAACATTAAATCAAGAATACGGATATTTATAATTTAATTTAATTAACTGATAAACAACGTATTATAACATAAAATATTAGGATATTTGA
>JBJEKR010000204.1:0-7888 GCA_051878735.1 Prevotella sp.
GTATTGATTCATACTACTTTAAAATGTTAATTAAATGTTATTTTGCAAAATGCGGTGCAAAGGTACTGCTTTTTTTTGAACGAACCAAATTTTTTTGTTACTTTTGCCGGCAAATTAACTATTTATATTGTATTTATTATGAAACAGGCAGGGATTTTCATGCTTATTGTTGGTGTTTTGACCTTAGCGGTCACTGTCATGGTGGAGTGGGCCGATACAAACAGCACGAGGCTTGTAGGCCTCGTGCTGGTGATTGCGGGTGCTCTGATGCAAATTCTTTCAACAAAGAGGGAGAGCAAATATTAGTCTTCCTCAGGGGTGATGAGTTTGTAACCCTTGCCATGAATGTTGATGATTTCTATTTGGTCGTCATCCTTCAAATGCTTGCGCAGTTTGGTGATATAGACGTCCATAGAGCGTGCGTTGAAATAGTTGTCATCAATCCAGATGGTCTTCAGGGCAAAGTCACGTTGCAGAATCTCGTTGGCGTGGCTGCACAGCAGTGCCAACAGTTCATTCTCTTTGGTGGTAAGCTTCGTTTGCTTGTCGCCGATGGTGAGGAGTTGCTTTTGCGTGTCGAAGGTGAAGCGTCCAAGGTGGTAGATAGAGCTTTCCTTGTTCTTCTTGCCACGAACTCGGCGAAGTATTGCCTCAATACGGAACACGAGCTCTTCCATTGAGAAAGGCTTGGTGATGTAGTCGTCGGCTCCAATCTTGAATCCGTCGAGGATGTCTTCCTTCAGTGTCTTTGCTGTAAGGAAGATGATAGGTATTTCGGCATTTGCGGCACGTATTTCCTGTGCCAGTGTGAAGCCGTCTTTCTTTGGCATCATCACGTCGAGCACGCAGATGTCGAACTTCGTTTTTAGGAAAGCCTTGTATCCGGCTTCGCCGTCGGGACATAACTCAGCTTCATAGCCTTTAGCTGCAAGGTATTCGCGCAGCAACATTCCCAGATTTTCGTCGTCTTCGCAAAGAAGGATTTTCAAACTGTCTTCCATAATTCCAAATTTTTTATTGTTAATACTATTATTGTTTCGATGCTAATCTCTTATAACAGGCAGCGAGATGGTGAATGTGGTACCCTTGCCATATTCGCTCTCGACGTGTATTTCTCCCTTGTGCAGGTCAACAATCTTTTTCACGTAGGCCAAACCTAATCCGAAACCCTTTGCGTCATGAAGGTTGCCTGTATGGACTCGGTAGAACTTCTCAAAGATCTTCTTGAGGTTCTCACGCTTGATTCCCATTCCCGTGTCGCGTATGGAGAGTAGCAATCTGTTGCTTTCGTTCCATGTCCTAAGATATATGTCGAGGGGCTTGTCCTGCTTTCGATATTTCACGGCATTGTCCATTAGGTTGAAAACAACGTTCTGGAAATGAGTCTCATCGACGTATATGGTTGAGTCGATGGCTTCAATCTCCGTGTATATTTTGCCCCCTGTATGTTCAACACGAAGCGAGAAGGAGTGTGCTGCATTTTCCACCATTTCGTTTAGGTCAAGTTCCTTCTTCTTGAACACAGCTTTCTTCCTATCGAACATTGACATCTGAAGCACTTTCTCAACGAGGAACCTGAGTCGTTTCGATTCGTCGTTGATGACACCACCCAGATGCTGCATCATTGCTTCGCTCTTGCTGACGCTCTTGTCGTTGAGCATCTGAGCGGCAAGTGAGATGCTTGCTATTGGGGTCTTCAACTCGTGGGTCATGTTGTTTATGAAGTCGTTCTTTATCTCCGTATATCTCTTCTGTCTAAAGATGATGACGATGGTGAAGACGAACGTCACGAACAGTACGAGGGTGAACACCACAGATGGTATCATGAACCGTATGCTGGAGAATATGTAGCTGTTGATGTCGGGGAAATGGATTCTCACGACACCCTTTTTCGATGATGGGTCATTGCGGAAAAGCACCTGTGAGTAGGTGTAAGGCAGACCTTCTTCCGTGTAGTCAGGGCAGCGGTACACCTCTCTGCCATCTGCCGTTGACACGGTGACGTGATATGGTATGTTCACTCCGTTGTTTAGCAGCTCGGCGCGTATGTCCTGGTCCAGCAACTTGAAGTTTATACGCTCCTTAAGTGGCTTCTCGCTTGCCTGATAGAGTATGCTATATACGACCTCGTCGAGTAGCGCCTTTTGGTAAACATAGCGATTGCGTACGATTTCCTGCAATGATTTCGATGCCTCGCTGATGGTATTCTTGTCGGAACGGAGAATCATGCCCTTTGGTATCGTGGAGGGCTTGGTCGTGATTGTCTTGAGTTGGAACGATGAATAAATCGTACCATCCTTGCCTGCCACTGAATATTGGTGGCTGTGCTGTATCACGTCGTTCACTTTTCCAGAGCGAGTCATTACGGAGTCTTGACGAAAAGCACGACGCTCGGTCTCGTTGACATCCTTTTCCAAATAGCGTAGTGTTTCGTTGACCTCGAGATTTCTCGATGCCTGATAGAGACTGCGATTGACTGATTCGTCAAACTGTTCTTTCTTCATCTTTGCCATCTCTTCAATGTAGGAGAGCTGTAAATAGAGAAGTACGACGAATGACAGTCCCATTATTATTGCTATTGCCCAAATCGTTGATTTCTTCATGGGGGCAAAGATAGAGTATTTTTTTTAAACTTGTGTGATTTTTGTTAATATATTCCGTTAACTTTATTATTGTTAACATATTTTCTTTGATTTAGTTGCAAATATGCAATTAAGATAATTAGTAGGCAATAGCAAAAAGTAACATCCATTATACTCATACGCTCAACGGGTATTGACGAATGTGGGAGGGAAACGACAAATGTAAGGCTTTGGTTCAGTATTTCTATCGTTTGCTGTAGTAGCCATGCACACCATGAGCCCAATAGAGGAATGAATGACAGTGCAAGGCATCCCGCTGACAGATAAAGTATGATGCTCGTTGCTGGTATTATTACAATGTTTGAGAGAATGAAATATACAGGAATGCGACCGAAGTAATATGCCACAAGGGGTGCCGTCGCCAGTTGTGCCGCAATAGGAATGACGACAAATGGCATGATGCGGGAAAGGCTGTAGAATGTGTAATAATAGATTTTGGAATGGTATGGAAATCGCTTTGGATGGGGAAGGTGCTGTGAGGTGAGGACTATGGAGGCTACTGCCAGTATTGATAGTTGGAAACCGATGTCGAAAAGACTCAGAGGGTTGAATGTAAGCATGATGGTTGCTGTGGTGGCAAGACTGTTGATGGAGTTCTTGCCACGACCTGCCGTCTGGGCTATGTTGAATATTGTGAGCATCAAGGCTGAGCGTACCACAGATGACGGCATGCCGACAATTATTACGTATGTCCAGATGAGAGCCAGTGTAGCGCCTCTTCCATACCAATGTTTTGCACGTCTGCCGAAGAGCAACGAGATGAGAAAGAAAACTATTACAAGATGTGTGCCCGAGAGTGCGAGAATATGCGATGCCCCGGATATTGAGTAGGTATCCTTCAGTGTTTCTGAAAGCAAACTCTTGTCGCCCAGGGTCATGGCAGCAGCTATGGCGAGGCCCTCGCCAGTGAGTCCCAACTGTCGATACCTCTCAAGAAGCTTGTGTCGGAATCGCATGGCTCCCAATTGGATTCTCTGTAGGAAGGGCAGGTCGTCATAAGACAGGACTTTGCCCCTGCAATGTGATTTGCCAACAAAAGTGACGAACAGGATGTCCCTTGTCTGAAGATAGCGGGAGTAGCTGAAGTTGGAATTGTTGAAGTTCTTTGGCTTATTCAGTTTGCATCTCACCTCCATGCCGTCGCCGATGTTGATGTTTCCATTATTGAGGCATGACTTGTCGAAGGTCATGCGCACATTGTAGCCACGATATTTCCCAGACGTTATTGTTACGTCGGCAACGATGGTCTTTGACCTCGTTTGTGGTTCAGATATAACTATGACATCGTATGAATCGTAGTCGCTGGGATAATCTACTGTTTGGCTGACCTGTTTAATAAGTGCAGAAGTCATGCCACAAAGGCAAACTGACAACAATGGTAGGATTAAAGAGCTTACTGGAATAAGTCTAAGTGACAGTGCGGTGGGATTCTTCTTGAATAAAAGGAATAGTTGGGGTAGGGTGATGATAAGGGTGACGCCAAGACTCCACCATGCCATTGATGCCGACAAGAAGTTGTCGGCTATCGCAATGCCCACTGCAAAGGCAAGGCATACTGGCAGCATGGGTGTTTTCATCCGTTTGCGCTATAAAAGTTAGGGCAGACACAAAGGTCTGCCCCAACCGAATAAATTTTATGTATGAAATCTGAAGGAACCGATTAGTCCTCTTTTTCTTCAGACTCATGCTCCTTGATAAGTTGCTGCTGGATGTCGTTCGGAACAAGCTCATAGCTTGCGAACTTCGTCGTGAACGATGCACGACCACCCGTGATTGAACTCAGCGAGATGCTATAGTTGGCAAGTTCCTTGAGAGGAATCTTTGCCTGCAACTTCTGATAGCCAGCCTCGCTGTCCATACCCATGATGAGCGCACGGCGTCCCTGAAGGTCGCTCATTACGTCGCCCATAAAGTCGGCTGGCACATAAACCTCAAGATCGTAGATAGGCTCCAGAATCTTTGGGCCGGCATCCTTGAATGCTGCTGCGAAGGCATTGCGGGCTGCAAGCATGAACGAAAGTTCATTAGAGTCAACCGGGTGCATCTTTCCATCATAAACGATTACGCGAACGTCACGTGCGTAGCTGCCTGTGAGTGGACCGCGCTCCATGCGCTCCATGATACCCTTCAGAATTGCAGGCATGAAACGAGTGTCGATGGCACCACCTACAACAGAGTTGAGGAATACGAGCTTTCCACCCCATTCGAGGTCAATCTCCTCACGGCTCTTGATGTTCATGCGGAACTCCTGACCACCAAACTTGAATACCGTAGGATCTGGCATTCCGTCGGCGTATGGCTCAACAATGAGGTGAACTTCACCAAACTGTCCTGCACCACCTGACTGTTTCTTGTGACGATAGTCAGCGCGTGCAGACTTCGTGATGGTCTCGCGATATGGAATCTTCGGCTCGTCGAACTTGATTTGAATCTTCTCGTTGTTCTCCAAACGCCACTTCAATGTGCGTAGGTGGAACTCTCCCTGACCATGAATGATGGTCTGACGGAGTTCCTTCGACTGTTCAACAACCCATGTAGGATCTTCCTGGCGCATCTTGGTGAGTGCAACCATGAGTTTCTCCATCTCCTGTTCATTAACAGCCTTGATGGCACGAGAATATTTCGAGTTTGGATATTTTATGAAGTCGTAACGGAAATCGCAGTCCTTGCCATTGAGGGCATTTCCTGTCTTTACATCCTTTAATTTCACGGTGCAACCGATGTCGCCGGCACACATCTCGTCAACGGCAATTCTGTTAGCTCCTGCACAAGCATAAATCTGTGCCATACGTTCCTTAGAGCCTCGGTCGGCATTGTTAAGGTCTGTACCAGCCTTGATATTGCCGCTCATAACCTTGAAATAAGAAACCTCTCCGATATGTGGCTCAACGCCAGTCTTGAAGAAATAGAGTGATGTAGGACCGTCGCTTTCGGCTGCCACTTCCTCACCGCGTGTATTGTGAACCTTTGGCATTTCGCTTACGAAAGGAACAACATTGCCAAGGAATTCCATCAGACGGCGAACACCCATGTCCTTGCCGGCACATACGCAGAATACAGGGAAAATGCTGCGTGTCACGAGACCCTTGCGTATTCCTTCGCGCAACTCGTCCTCGGTGAGAGCTTCCTCTTCGAAGAACTTCTCCATGAGGCCTTCGTCGTTTTCTGCAGCTGCCTCAACGAGAGCCTTGTGGAGTTCCATTGCCTTGTCCATTTCCTCGGCAGGAATGTCCTCGATGATAGGCGCACCACCTTCGGGCTTCCATGAATATTTCTTCATCAGCAGAACGTCGATGAGCGAGTTGAAGTCTGGGCCTGTTGATATTGGGTATTGTATTTGTACACACTTTGGACCGTAGATGTCCTGCATCGTAGAGATGAGCGAGTCGAAGTCGCACTTGTCGCTGTCAAGCTGGTTGACAAGGAAGATTACAGGTTTCTTCAGTTTCTCGGTATAGCGGAAGTTGTTCTGTGTTCCTACCTCTGGTCCATATTGTCCGTTGATGAGGATAACAGCTTGATCGGTGACATTCAAGGCTGTGATGGCACCACCTACGAAATCGTCAGAACCAGGACAGTCGATGATGTTCAACTTCTTATTGTTCCATTCAACATGGAAAACGGTTGAGAATACTGAGTAGCCATATTCCTGCTCTACGGGGAAATAGTCACTCACGGTATTTTTTGCTTCAATGGAGCCGCGGCGTTTGATGATGCCTGCCTCATAAAGCATTGACTCGGCAAGTGTTGTCTTGCCGCTACCCGCACTGCCAAGCAGTGCAATGTTTTTGATTTCACTCGTCTGATATACTCTCATATCTGATTGTTTTTTAAAAAGTGAATACTAATAGGTTCTATAGATTTTAGCTATCGGGGGTCGAAGTTAGGAATTATTTCTCAAACTACCAAAAAAAATGCACCTTTATCTTGCTTTTATTAAACAAAATTAGTACTTTTGCATTAAATTTCAAGAAAAATGGCTGGTCTTTACGTTCATATTCCATTTTGTAAGTCGCGATGCATCTATTGTGGATTCTTTTCCACGACACAATACGACATGAGACAGAAGTATGTCGATGCCTTGGTCAGTGAACTTCTGCAGCGAAATGATTATTGCGATTCCCATTGGAGGACTGTATATCTGGGAGGTGGCACTCCAAGCACGCTCGATGCCTCAATGTTGCGGCATCTTTTTCATGCCATCGATTGTTCGTCGGCGTTGGAGGTTACTATGGAATGTAATCCAGATGACGTTGACGACGACTTTGCCAAGCTCCTATTGGAACTTCCAGTCAATCGTATCAGCATGGGGGCGCAGACTTTCGACGACGACCGCCTTCGCTTTCTCCGACGCAGACATTCTGCCGCAGATGTAGTTAAGGCTGTTGAAAGGCTCAGACGTGTAGGCATATCAAACATCAGCGTTGATTTGATGTATGGCTTTCCCGACGAGACGCTTGATGACTGGAAGCGTGATGTCGATGCTGTTTTGTCGCTTGACGTAGAGCATGTTTCGGCATACTGTTTGAGCTATGAGACTGGCACTATCCTTTATAAGATGAGAGAGAAGGGGAGTGTTTCTGAAGCTGACGAGGAGCTGACGCGTTCCATGTATTATATGCTTATTGACCGTTTGAAATCAGCAGGGTATGAACATTATGAGGTGAGCAACTTCGCTCGACCTGACAGACGCTCACTTCACAATAGTAGCTATTGGACGGGCGTGCCTTATATGGGTATAGGGGCGGGAGCACATTCCTACGATGGCATGAGCCGTCAATGGAATGTCGAAAATCTCCCTATATATATAAATAAGGTGGAAAAGGGTGAGCGGGCTTATACCGTTGAGCGTCTCGAAGTCAACGAACGATACAACGATATGGTGATGTTATCGCTTCGCACTTTCGAGGGACTCGACCTTTACCGTTTAGAGTGTGAGTTTGGCAGTGCCGTTAAGGATGAATGTCTCTCGTTGGCTCGCAAGTTTGTCAATTCCGGACTTCTGTCTGTCGATAATGGGTTCATGCGTCTTACACGAGAAGGCTTGTATGTCAGTGATATGATTATGTCAGAGCTGATGAGGGTATAAGTTGAAAGAATGAATTTACGCAAATTTTAACATATTTTTCTTGCTAAATAGGACAAAAGTTATTACCTTTGCAAAAGTTTTAGGCGGTAATAGCTCAGTTGGTAGAGCATTGGCTTCCCAAGCCGAGGGTCGCGGGTTCGAGTCCCGTTTACCGCTC
>JBJEKR010000205.1:0-1792 GCA_051878735.1 Prevotella sp.
TGTGCAATCCTTGGAATGGAGTTTTGATAATGTCCGTTTCCTTAAATCCCAATTTTGCATAGAAACGACGTGCAACAGTATTCTGCTCTTGAGTGTCAATGCGAAGTACTGTCGCATGGTTGTTCCGTGCATACTCTTCATAAAAGGAGACAAACTCGTGTCCTATGCCATTTCTTGCCGATGAAGGTGAGATAGTTAAAGTGTGCAACACCATCACGTCTTTGTCTTCAGCCTTAATTGTCCATTTGGCTTTTCCATAACAATCCAGTTGCTGTCTGTTGATAATTGCTGACCCCAACACTGCACCGTCTTTCTCATATACAAAGAGGTCATCCCGCCCGAGTGCTTCCTCTGCGGTGCTCTTCGTAGGATAGACATTTCTCATCCATCCTACACACATCGTGCCCGCTTCCTCTTCATCGTGAATGGCATCATAGATAGCCACGATTTGTTGCAAGTCACGTTTTGTCGCTTTACGTATCATCCTTTATTTATTTTGTTATCGACTCATATATACATTCTGAAATTAGGGTGCAAAGTTATTACTTTTTTCTCTTTTACAAGTCTAATCCAACGTTTTTCTTATTTTTCTGGGACATATTGCTCCATTCATCGAACTCACGTTATTTTATTTTTCTATCTGACTCTCCGTGAAGGCATCGGCACGATGACCCATTAGGTGAATTTGAGAATAGTCATTGTCGAAGGCTTGTCATGCGATACCAATAATTAGACAGTTCTAACCATTTTTATGGTTTTTCTCTTGTTTTGTGATATATACCGGAAAAATGGTAAACTTTTCACCAAGATAAAAATGTAGAACAAGGACAGATTGTATTAGCGAACGGTTATGATTTGAGTAAGATACCTCTTCCTCCGGTATTCATTTATCCGTCAATATTCACTTTTTGTTACTTTACAGATCATCCTTCTACTGCAAAAAGCCGTAAGTAATAATACGAAAAGGAGAATTTGTAAATTATCCCCGAAATATGTGTAACGCAGGTTTAGGGGATTTGCCGTAATTTTGCACCCGAAATAAAATTGATATTAAGGGATGAAAACAATGAAGAAACTATTTCTTTTAATGGTTGGAGTGCTGACTATTATCAGCAGTCAGGCATGTACGAGCGACAACTCGGACATGGATAATCCCAATGAGGAAACGAACAACGAGGGAGGTTATTTTGGCGGCAAGAAAGTTCTCATAGCCTATTTCTCATGGGGCGGAACAACACGCCGCATGGCACAGGAAATACAACAGGTGACAGGTGGTGACATCTTCGAGATAGTTCCTGTAAATCCCTATCCCACGGAATACACTCCATGCACAGAAGTGGCGTTGGAAGAGAGAGACAACAATGCACGTCCGCCCATCAAGGACAGGGTTGAGAATTGGGACGAGTATGACGTGGTTTTCATAGGGTGTCCCGTGTGGTGGCATACGGCCCCGATGATTATCTCCACCTTTGCCGAGAGCTATGATTTCAAAGGAAAGACTGTGGTGCCGTTCTGCACATACGCCGCCACTTATCGTGACGAGACCTTGCAGAAGATTATATGGCATCCTCTTCTTGCAATATGGCGGATGAGGCTCGACTGCATAAGTTTGACTCATTGGGGAAGGCCGGCGCCTTGTATAATATAGGAGGAATCTCGATGTATCTGAACATAAGGTATGAGAGGATGTACAGCAGCCTTATGTATTCGACTACTCGGTAGGCAAGCGCAGCTGATGGCGCAGTTCCTTGGGCGAACAGCCGAAGCAGCGGCGGCAGTATTTGCCGAAGAA
>JBJEKR010000206.1:0-6392 GCA_051878735.1 Prevotella sp.
TTGTTCTCTAAAAAGATTGACTGCCTTTCCTGACTCGGTTGACTCTTTTCCTGAAGAAGTTGAATTGCATCCGACCTTTTCTCGCCATGGCAATGATTGAGCAAGCTCATCGTTGCTCATTTGGCTTAACGAAAACGTTGGATTCCATCCGACCCTTTCCTGTATATAGTTCTAAACAAACGTTAGTTCGACGAAATTCACTGACTTGTATAACCCAGCTGTCAGCACTGGGAGTGTGGGCGTCTCGCCCACACTCCCAGTCATTGGCGCATTGTAAAGAGAATTTCGTTGAACTCACGTTAAGCAAAGCGTTGCCGGTCGTGTAGCGGGCTACACGACTTTTTCGACTTACAATCTGCCCTCGACTAAAAAGCAAAATACAACAAGGCGAATTTATAGAACCCGCCCTTTAATGTGTGTTTATGTGTCAACGAATTTCAGCGCACGACATTCCTCCAGCTTTCCCCCTTTGGAGTCGGAAC
The DNA here is from genome assembly GCA_051878735.1 of Prevotella sp. Classification (GTDB taxonomy): domain Bacteria; phylum Bacteroidota; class Bacteroidia; order Bacteroidales; family Bacteroidaceae; genus Prevotella. The sequence goes on from JBJEKR010000206.1 coordinate 483, forward strand.
GGGTTTTCTCCTTGAACTACAAGGAGTTTGGTGCTTGCGAAACTTTGTTAGCATATTGACTCAAGGAAACGCCTTGTCGTTTCGAACGAATTGTCGGCAATGGTTTCCCAGAAGTTGTGGTATTGCGATGCCTTGTTGTCTTTTAGCGGAATGTCGCTTATGACACGGAACGAGATGAATGTTACGCCAAAGACGTGGCACGTCTGCGCTATTGCTGCCGACTCCATGTCCACGGCGACTGCCTCGGGGAAGTGTCTTATAATTTCGCGCATCTTTTCCTGCGAGTCAACAAACCAGTCGCCCGTCACGAATAGTCCTGAGTGGATTTTTGGTCCTCGCTCGCTGTTCAGTCTCATCGCCTTCTCCACGAGGTCTTCGGGCGACTTGTAGCGTGCCGGCATTCCCTGCACCTGTCCATACACGGTCTTTCCTATTGCCTCGCCGCAATATACGTCGTGGTATGCAAGCTCAGTGCTTACCGCCACGTCCTGCACCTCCATTGCCGTCTGTCCGCCTCCTGCGCATCCCGTAGAGATGACGAGCTGAGGGCCGTATCTTCTGATAAGCTCAGTGGCGCCTATCGCAGCGTTCACCTTTCCTATTCCGCACTGGTGCATCACAATCTCGCTGTCGCCCAGACGTCCAGTTGTGAACGTCCATTTTCCGTCAGTCTCGACCCTCAGGTCGCTAAGCAGTTCGCTGATTCTGCGGAACTCCTTGTCCATGGCAATAATTACCCCTATTTTCATAAAAATGTATGTCTTTGCAATTTTAAAAAAGTATTTGTTTCTGCAAAGGTAATATAATTCTTCGTGAAAAAAGCCTTTTTTCCAGCATTTCTTCATTCTTCGTTCTTCATTATGCGTTTTTTTTTGTAACTTTGCGGCGTAAAAACAATTTGTACACAAATGAAAACATTGAAGAAATGCCTGCCGGACATTTTGGCAGTGCTACTTTTTGCAGTTTTGGCGTTCGCCTATTTCTTTCCTGCCGACACTGAGGGCAGGATACTTTACCGCCACGACTCGGCAGCAGGCAAGGGAGCCGGACGGGAATTGTCGGAGTATCACCAGCGCACCGGCGAGACGACGCGTTGGACAAACTCCCTGTTCAGCGGAATGCCAACCTACCAGATGGCTCCCGCCTATGGCAGCGGCAAGGTTCTCGACCAAGTGGCCAACGCCTATCATCTGTGGCTGCCCGACTATGTTTGGTATCTTTTTGCCTATCTCTTGGGCTTCTATATTCTGCTTCGTGCATTCGACTTCCGTCAGATGCTTGCCGCCCTTGGCTCCATAGTGTGGGCTTTCAGCACCTATTTCCTTATCATCATTGCCGCAGGACACTATTGGAAGGTGATGGCTCTTGCCTATCTGCCGCCGATGATAGCGGGTTTGGTGCTTGCCTATCGTGGAAAATATCTTTGGGGATTTGTCGTCACCGCCATCTTCACCGCCCTTGAGGTTCAGGCAAACCATGTGCAGATGACCTATTACTATCTGTTCATCGTCGCGGCAATGGTTGTGGCATATCTTGTCGATGCCATCCGCAACAAGCAGTTGGCGCACTTTGCGAAGGCCACGGGAGTTTGTGCGGCAGCGGCCGTCATCGGCATCTGCATAAACCTTTCAAACCTCTACCATACGTGGGAGTACAGCAAGGAGTCGATGCGCGGCAAGAGCGAATTGGTGAAGAAGAACTCTGCCAACCAGACTTCAAGCGGGCTCGACCGCGACTACATCACGCAGTGGAGCTACGGCGTTGACGAGACATGGACGCTCCTCATTCCCAATGCAAAGGGCGGCGCCTCGGTGCCGATGGTGATGAACGAGGTGGCAATGGAACATGCCGACAACGACTATCTGCCCATCTATCAGCAGATAGGACAATACTGGGGCGAACAGCCGGGAACGAGCGGCCCCGTCTATGTGGGAGCCTTCGTGATGTTCCTCTTCATCCTTGGACTCTTCATCGTCAAGGGACCTATGAAGTGGGCTTTGCTCGTGGCCACCGTTCTCTCGCTCTTGCTGTCGTGGGGGCGCAACTTCATGCCTTTCACCGATTTCTTCCTCGACTATGTGCCGATGTACGCCAAGTTCCGCACGGTGGCTTCAATCCTTGTCATTGCCGAGTTCACCATTCCTCTTCTCGCCATGCTTGCGCTGAAGAAGATTGTCGATGAGCCAAAGGTGCTGAGCGAGAAGTTCAAGTTCGTTGCCGGTAGCTTTGCGGTCACGGGCGGAGCGTGCCTGCTGTTCATGTTCTTCCCCGGAATGTTCGACTACATCTCTACGTCGGAGATGCACGCCCTGAGCCAGTTCCCCGCCGACCAGCTGCAGCCGCTGCTCGGCAATCTCACCGAGATGCGCGAGGCAATGTTCACTGCCGACTGCCGCCGATCGCTGTTCATCATCTGTGCCGGTTGTGTGCTGCTTTATCTCTATGCCAGTGGAAAGATGGGCAAGCAGTGGCTCGTCGCCATCGTCGCCGTCGTTTGCCTTATCGACCTTTGGGCCGTCAACAAGCGCTATCTCAACGACCAGATGTTTGTGGAGAAGATCCAGCGCGACCAACCAATAGTGAAGACAGCGACAGAAGACCAGATACTGCGCGACACGTCACTCGACTATCGTGTGTTGAACCTCGCTTCCAACACATTCAACGAGAACGAGACGTCATACTATCTGAAGAGCATCGGCGGTTATCATCCTGCCAAGTTGCGACGCTATCAGGAGGTGATCGATGCGCACATTTCGCATGAGATGCGCACCATCTTCTCTGAGGTGGCAGAGGCGCAGGGCGACATGACGCGCGTTGCCGGCGACAGCCTCTTCCCCGTGCTGAACATGCTTAACACCAAATATTTCATTCTGCCGCTGCAAGGCGGTCAGACCGTTCCGGTGCAGAATCCCTACGCATTGGGAAACGCATGGTTTGTTGACAAGGTGACATACGTCGATAATGCCAATGCCGAACTCGACCTGCTGGGAAAGATTGACCTCCGTCACGAAGCCGTTGCCGACAGGCGCTTCAAGCCTTCGGTCGGCGATGCCGTCAAGCAGGAGGGAGAAAGCGTGGTGAAACTAACTCGCTACGAGCCAAACCAACTCACCTACGAGGTGGAGAGCCGGCGAGGCGGAGTGGTGGTGTTCTCCGAGAACTATTATCCTGGCTGGACTGCCACCGTGGATGGACGCGACGTAGAGGTGGGACGTGTCAACTACATACTCCGTGCCATCAACATCGCTCCGGGAAAGCACACCGTACAGCTCTCGTTCTTCCCAAAGTCGGTTGATGTCACCGAGCGCATAGCCTATTCGTCATACGCTATTCTTTTGGCCGTAGTGCTGCTGCTCGTAGTGCTGAAGAGAAAGGGACCACGTCCTTAACTCCACTCACTTGCGAACGTTGAGAAAAGATATAGAACGATGGATTGCAGACTTCTTATATTGGCTTGCGCTCTTGCACTGGCAACGACAGCGACAGCCAACAACACAACAGAACTGACGACAGACAGCGTAAGGCAAGGAAAAGACCAGACGCTCGACGAACTCACCGTCGTGAGCCGCAAGAAGGGAATGAGAAACCTCGCAGGAGCGGTGAACGGCGTACACATAGGAAAAGAGGAACTGTTCAAGGCCGCATGCTGCAACCTCGGAGAGAGTTTCACCACGAACCCAAGCGTGGACGTGAACTACAACGACGCGGCGACAGGCGCACGACAGATAAAACTGCTCGGACTCTCGGGCAAATACGTACAGATGCTTACCGAAAACCTGCCAAACTTCCGCGGAGCAGCGTCGCCCTTTGCTCTCGGCTACGTTCCGGGACCGTGGATGCAGAGCATTCAGGTGAGCAAGGGAGCAGCGTCGGTGAAGAACGGCTACGAGTCGATAACGGGACAGATAAACGTGGAGTACCTGAAGGCTGACGCACCGGAGGGATGCACCGTGAACGTCTATGGCGACACGAAGAAACGCGTGGAGGGCAACTTCGACGCAAACCTACACATAACCGACGTGACGGCGACCGAACTGCTGGCACACTACGAGAACAGCTGGGAACACCACGACGAGAACAACGACGGATTTCAGGACAAGCCAAACGTGAGGCAGGTGAACCTGCAGAACCGCTGGATATACAAGGGCGAACACTACATGCTGCGCACGGGAGTGGGACTGCTCGACGAGGAGCGCACCACGGGGCAGGTTAGCCACGGCAGCCACGCGGGAATGGACACGGGCGAGAAATACTCGATAGCCATCGGCACACGCCGCTACGACGGCTACATGAAGAACGCCTTTATCATCGACAAGGAGCACGGAACGAACATTGCGCTGACGGCAACGGCATCGATGCAGCTGATGGACTCGCGCTATGGACACAAGTTCTACAACGTGAACGAGAAGAACCTGTATGCGCAGCTGATGTTTGAGCACAACTTCGACACGCACCACAACCTCGCCGCAGGACTTAGTTTCAACCATGACTATCTCGGTCAGCACTACTTCCTCGACGAGCCGACGGCAAACAACTATATCGTGAACGAGAAGGAAAACGTGGGCGGAGCCTACGCACAATACACCTACAACCTCGACGACAAGCTGATAGCAATGGCGGGAGTGCGCATCGACCGCAGCAACATCTACGGCACCTTCGTCACCCCGCGCTTCCACCTGAAATGGCAACCGTCAGACATCGTGGGCTTCCGCATGTCGGCAGGAAAGGGTTACCGCACGGTGCATGCACTGGCAGAGAACCACAACCTCTTGGCAAGCAGCCGCCGACTCGTCGTAGGCGACGGGACGCAAGGCTACCAACTCGACCAGGAAGAGGCGTGGAACTACGGCATCAGCACTCAGCTGAGCATACCGATAGGCAGAAAGACGCTGAAGGTGAACGGCGAATACTACTACACCAACTTCGAGAGTCAGGTGATGACCGACCTCGACACCGACCCGCACGCCATCCGCATCACGAACCTCGACGGAAGCTCCTATTCGCACGTGTTCCAGATTGATGCGACATACCCGATATTAAAAGGCTTGGAACTGACCGCAGCCTATCGCCGCAACATGGTGAAGGAAACCTACGGCGGCATAAAGATGGACAAGGCGCTGCAGAGCAAGTATAAGGGACTGTTTGCCGTATCGTACAAGACTCCGCTCGGACTATGGCAAGTGGATATGACGCTGCAGATGAACGGTGGTGGACGAATGTCAACTCCCTACACGCTTGCCGACGGCACGCCTTCGTGGGAAAGCACATTTCCCGCCTACGCCCAGCTGAGCGGACAGATAACCCGCTGGTTCCGTCATTGGTCGATTTATCTCGGCGGCGAGAACCTCACGGGCTACAAGCAGAAGACGCCAATCATCGGTGCCTCCGACCCGTGGGGCGACAACTTCGACACCACGATGATCTGGGGACCTGTGCATGGTGCGATGGCATATCTCGGAGTGAGAGTAAATTTAGGGAGTAGGCAATAAAGGAATCATTATTAACAAATAAAAAACAATAGAATTATGAAAAAGAATCTTTTTGTTTTTGCCATGCTGCTGATGTCGGTAATGGCATTTGCCAAGGACATTAAGACCGTAGTGTTCACAACTCAGCCACAGATGCACTGCTCATCGTGCGAGGACAAGATAAAGAGCAATCTGCGTTTCGAGAAAGGCATCAAGGCCATTGAGACGAGTGTTGAGAAGCAGACAGTGACCGTAACCTACGACGCTGACAAGACAACAGCCGAGAACCTGCAAAAAGGTTTCGAGAAGTTTGGCTACACCGCTTCAGTAGTTACCGACGCCGCTTCTGGCTGCTGCTCAAAGAAGTCCGAATGCACTGCCGAAAAGAAATCTTGCTGCTCAAAGAAGTCCGAATGCGCTGCCGAAAAGAAATCTTGCTGCT
>JBJEKR010000206.1:6492-7823 GCA_051878735.1 Prevotella sp.
AAATCTTGCTGCTCAAAGAAGTCCGAATGCGCTGCCGAAAAGAAATCTTGCTGCTCAAAGAAGTCCGAATGCACTGCCGAAAAGAAATCTTGCTGCTCAAAGAAATCCGAATGCGCTGCCGAAAAGAAATCTTGCTGCTCAAAGAAGTCCGAATGCGCTGCCGAAAAGAAATCTTGCTGCTGTGGCAAAAAGGCAGAAGAGAAGAAATAAGGAATTAGGAGAAGCCCCCTCCAACTCCCCCAAGGGGGAGAGAAAGGATAACTTTAATTCTTTAATCTTTTAATCTTTTAAATTTCTCTCCCTTGGGGGAGCTGGAGGGGGCTTCTCTATACTTAATTTTCTTTTTTTCTACGAATATTCGCTATAATAGTATCATTGCGTTTCATCATTTTGCACTAACTTTGCACCCGATTAGAATATTCACCTAAAATAATAAACAGAAAAGATGAACAGAAAACGACTAACGACACTTGTTGTCACTTGTTTAGCCGCACTTGGATTGCAGGCTGAGAACATCAACATCACCACTCCAAACACATCGCTCATTGTCGATGCCACTGTGGGTAAAGACTTAAAGTTCGTGTACTACGGCGCACGACTCAACGACGCTGACGCTAAGACCGTTGCCGACGTTGAGGACCACTACTACAGCGCCTATCCCGCCTACGGATTCAACTGCGCCGCAGAGCCTTGCCTCGCCGTGCGCCATGCTGACGGCGACATGACGCTGCAGCTCGAAGTGACCGGCACGGAGACTCGACAGGAAGCGAATGCCACCGTACAGGTGGTGAAGATGAAAGACAAGAAGCTGCCTTTCTTTGTCAATGTTTGCTACCGCACTTATAAGGACGTTGACATCATTGAGACTTGGACGGAGATAACCAACCAGGAGAAAAAGACCGTGGCACTGCAACGCTACGACTCAGGCTGTCTGCCCATTCGCCGTGGCGACGTTTGGGTGTCGCATCTCTATGGCTCATGGGCCAACGAGGGACAGGTCAGCGAAGAGCCTCTGAAACCCGGAATGTTGGTGATTGAGAACAAGGACGGCGTGCGCAACGCACACACCTCGCACGGCGAAGTGATGTTCTCCCTCAACGGCAAGGGACGTGAGAACGAGGGCGACGTGATAGGTGCCGCCATCTGCTACACTGGCAACTACAAGCTGCGCATAAACACTCACGACGACGAGAGCCACCTCTTCTTTGCGGGAATAAACGAGGAAGCATCGGAGTACCACCTGAAGAAGGGCGAGACATTCACCACACCGGTTCTCGCACTGACCTACAGCCGCGAGGGAAAGAGCGGAGTGAGCCGCAACTTCCACCGCT
>JBJEKR010000207.1:0-7801 GCA_051878735.1 Prevotella sp.
TCGGACAGGATTATTATGCTCGTTTAAGTTTTACCGGACAGCAATATTTGTTAATTAGCAATCTGGAAATAAACTATCGTGCCGTTAGCTTCGCAGAGCGGACCTTCGCCGCGTGCCTCGCGCTCAACATTCTCTTTGTCCAGTTCGAGCTGGAACCAATTAGAGAGATAGAACATATAGTTCTGGTCGGCAAGTGACGAACTGTGGAAGTTGTTCTCCTGAATGTATGTCTCGTCCCAAAGCTCGCCGCTGACTTTCATCATGAACTTGTGCTTCTCCGTGCCATACTGTCCGAACATCCAGTTCATCAGACCTCCCCAGTTGGCCGGCTTGACAAGCATGTCGGTGATGGTGACGTATTTGTAGAGGAAGTCGTGGAAGCCCACTTTGAACTCGTCGTTGTCCTTTATGGTGAACTTCAGCGTATAAATCTTGTCAGCCTCAGAGTCGTGTCGAAGCACCACGACAGGGAAATATGCTCCCACGGAGTCAGCCTTGATGACGTAATGCTTTCGCAGCTCTGCATTGTCGAAAGCGACGTAGTGAGTTCCTGCCACGGCATCGTTCTCGCCTGTAGCGACCTGCTGCAGCTCGAACTGTCTGTCGCGGCTTGACGGGAATCCCATGGTGGTGACACGCATCCAGATGGTGTCACTGGGCACTTCGTTGTGATATACGAAACAATAGCTCGACAGCGTGTCGGCACTGCGTTCGTTGTAGAAATTGAGGCGTGCCGTCTGGTCCTCCCACACGGGGAGTTCCTTTTCACATGACGTGACAAACAAGGCGGCAAGTGCCATCATGATGAATATTGTCTTTTTCATTATCGTGTCATTTTATTGATAAAATAATTCACTGTTAACAGTTTCTCGGTTATCTTTCTGCGGGGTCGAACTCCGTATCTGGCAGAGGAATGACATACTGGTCGTCTGCCATGTTCTCCCATGAGAACAACATTGAAGCAACGCCCAGTCGCTTGTAGCAGAAGAACATCTGGCCTTCGGCATAGAAATCGAGTCGATACTCGTTCTCTATTGTTGCCATCAAACTTTCCCTCGACTCGATGTCGGTAGTAATGTTGACGTTTCGTGCCGCCATGAAAGTCTTGTAGAGGGCGTTTGCCTCAGAGAGGTCGGCGGTGGTCTCCATGGCTATGAGATACATTTCGGAAAGACGCAGCATAGGCATGATGGCAATCTGTGTGCGCATGCTCAATCCGCTCTGGCTGCTATTGGCACTGAGGTAATACTTCTTTACCGTTGGGTATTTCGTTCCCGTTGACGATGCCGTGTTGCGCTCCCATAGTTTCAGATACCTGACGTCACTTGTCACGTTGGCTCCCGCAAAGAGTTTCTTGTCAAAGTTATTGGTTGTCAGCAGCAACTGTTTCTGATTGTCCACACGTCGGTCGGCATTGCCGCCAAGGATGTCGATGCAGTAGTCGCCAAGGGCTCTGTTCTGCAGCGCGAAGAGACACTCGCTCGGCGTGGCATATAGATTCTCGTTGTAGTCGTTGTTGCTTGACAGCTCAACCACCTTTCTTCCATTAAGCGTGGCATCGATCACGGCCTTGGCTTCCTTGTAGGCGTTGGCGTTCTCGCCAATATAGAGGTAAACGCGTGCCTTTAGAGCCTTAACCGCCCAATAGTTGAGTCGGTTGCGTCGATAGGCAAGGAAATCGTCGTCAATCAGTTCGTCAACAGGTGTCTCGCTCTGACTGTTGAGTTCGGCAAACGAATATTCCAGCACGGGGTCGCTCTTTCCGAGTTTCTCCTCTGCTATGCTGAGATCGTTGAGCACCTTCTTAGCGTAGTCGTTGTAGCCGTAATATGCCGGCTGTGTGTAGATGTCGTTACTCTCAGAATATGGTAGGCTGACGGTCTTCTGCGGATTGTTAGGCATCTGCCCGAACAGTCGCAGAATGTCAAACTGGCAGTAAGCCCTAATGGCGCGAGCCTCTCCCTCGACGATGTTGCGTGCATCCTCGTTGGCAATGGAGGTCGGGTCGGCAACGATATGGTTGATGATGGCGTTGGCCTGTACCACCACGTTGTAAAGCCCTCCGTAGATGGCCTTGATGTGCGAGCGTGAATATTCATCCTCGTAGTCGTGATAGTGCAGATAGTAGAGTGCGGGATTGTATGACACTGAGGGCGTGTTCCAAAGGTTGGCAAGACACTCAATGTCGCTCATTGTCAGCTTCTCGCCGTAGAGGTCGCGACCGACCATCGTCGAGTAGCAACCTGCCAAGGCTTCCTTGTAGCCCTTGTATGACTTAAACAGGTCGTCCTCGCGCACTTCTGTCTCTGGCTTCACGTCGAGCCAGTCGTTGCACGATGCCAGCGAGAGCATCGAGAGTGCCATGATGATGTATGATGAAATCTTGTTCATTGTCTTTAATGATTTATGTTATTGACGTTTGTTTACATCGATTTTAGAACGTAAAGGTCACTGTTCCCTGTACGTTGCGGGCATACGGATAGCTCGTGCCTCGCTCATATTTCACAGTTGACCAGTATAGCAGGTCGTTGGCGTTGATGCCGAACAGTATGGATTCCAGTCCGGTGTTGTTGCGCAACCACTCTGTATTCCAACGATACTGCAGGCTGACCGACTGAAGTTCAAGCACGCGGTCGTCGAACACGTATCGTGAAGTGGCTCGTGTGTCGTTGTAGGTGAAGCCGCGGAAGAAAGTGTTGTCGCCAGGTTGCATCCAGCGGTCGCTGAGCACTCGCTCGTCAACGTTCCTATTGGTGATTGCCGCCGTTGACACTTCCACGCGGTCGCGCAGCGTTGAGTTGTACATCTTGCCGCCCCAGTGATATCCGAAGGATACATTGAGCGTGAAGTTCTGCCACATAACCATCGTGCGGAAGTTGCCGCGGAAGGTAGGCTGGCTGCTACCAAGGAACACCTTGTCGGCGGCGTTCCATGTGCTGGTGACGTTTCCGTCCTTATCGAGATATACTTCCTGTCCGGTACTTGGGTCGATGCCAAGGCTCTGAACAGCATAGATGGAGTTGAGCGGATTGCCTTCGTAGAAGAGGTTTGACACTTCCACGTTCTGCTCCAGATATTTCTCGTTCTGTGCCTTGATGGCGTCGGAGAGTTTCGTAATCTTGTTCTTGTCGTAAACCAGCTGTCCACCTACCATCCAGTTCAGCTTGTGCCTTGCATCGCGTATGATGTAGGCGTTGACGCTTGCCTCAAAGCCGTGGTTGCTCATTTCGCCTATGTTTGCGACGTAAGACGAGAAGCCGCTCGACAATGGGAGGTCCATGGCAGAGAGAAGGTCGGTGGTCTTCTTTGTGTAGTAGTCAAACTCACCGGTGATGCGGTTGTTGAAAAGTCCGAACTCAAGACCGATGTTCAGTTCCTTTGTCTTCTGCCAGGTGAGGTCAGGGTTTCCGAGTCCCATCATCGAGGCTGATGTCCAGCCAAGATAGCGGTTTCCTGAAACATAATTATATGAGGTATAGACGCTTTCGGTGGTGAAGTCTTGCGAGCCTGTTATACCGTATGATCCGCGCAGACGCAGCGTGTTGATGTTCTTTAAGTTCTTTATCCATTTTTCGTTGTGGAGATTCCATCCGAGTCCGACGCTCCAGAACGGTGCGAAGCGGTCGTTGCTGCCAAACTTCGAACTGCCATCGACACGATAGCTGAGGTCAACGAAGTAGCGGTTGTCGTATGTATAGTTGATGTTGCCCGTCACACCGACTATGCGCGATATGTCCTTTGTGCCAGTTGGCGCACTGCCGTACTCATACTGTGTGGCATTGCCAAGGAAGCTCATGTCTTCGTTTGTGAAGCCTTCAGCCACGAATTTGTAGTTGGTGTAGTGTGTCTCCTGCATTGACCAGTCAACGCCGGCATAGAACTGATGCTTGTCGGCGAATATCTTGTTGTAGCTAAGTGTGGCGTTGGCGCTATAGAGGTCGTTGCGCCCTGTGCCGTAGGAGTAGCGTCCCTTGCGCAGCAGTCCTTCAGCCGAATCGTAGTCGCTGCTGGCGAAGGTGGAATGTTCGGCAGGCAGGAAGAGGTCGCTCGTCGAGCGTGTGGTGGAAAAGCCCAGTTTGCCGCGGAAGCGCAGTCCGTCGAGAATGATCCACTCAACCGAGAAGTTGTCGAGGAAGTAGATGTATTCGCTCTTGTCGAAGGTGTTGAGCGTAGCGTCGTAGAGAGGGTTGCCCACCTTGTCGGTGGCATAGAAGTTGTCGAAGGTCTTCACCACGTTGCCGTCGGCATCGTATGGGTTATTGTATGGCTGCTGATCTACATAGTCCTGAAACGAGCCGTACTCGCTTTCCTTCGACTTGTTTGAGGTGAAGCTGGTGTAGTTGCGGAATATGAGGTTCTTCACCGAGTACATCAGGGTGATGTCGCCATTGACTGTCTTTCGGCTGCTGCCCTTCATGGCTCCCTCAATGTCGTTGTAGCCGAGCGATGCAGCCCAGCGAAACTCGTTGGCGCCTCCGTCGAGCTGAATGTTGTAGCGCTGTCCTACGCCGTTGCGCACCGGTTTGTGAATCCAGTCGATGTCGGTTCCGTCGATCACTGCCTTCAGTCGGCGATTGTAGATGTTAAGATATTCCCACTGCTTTTCGGGAGAGTAGTTGTATTCATAAAGTCCTACCTGCTTTTCCAACTGCAACTTCTGAGCTGCATTCAGGAGATTGTAGGAGCTGAGGTCGGGCAGCTGCAGGTCGATTCCGGCTTTTGCCGTCACACGCAGCTTGCCTTCCTTTGGAGTCTTCGTAACGACCACGATCACTCCGTTGGCGCCACGCGAGCCGTAGATGGCAGTTGCGGCTGCATCCTTGAGAATGTTGATGCTCTCTATTTGCTCGTCGTTGTAGTCCATGAGCTTGGTGAGCGAGATTTCAAATCCGTCCAATATAATGAGAGGAGTGTTGACGGTTTGCTGCGCATTGGTGTTGAACTCTTCCACGCTCATAGGCAGTGTCGATGAACCTCGAATGTTCATGTTGGGCAGCACGTTAGGGTTGCTACCGGCAATGTTGTTGACGGGGAAATTTATCGAGGCGTCAATGTTTTTCAGCGTCTGCAGCAGGTTTGTGCCCTTGAAGGTCTGCAGTTGTTCCTTGTCAATCGTGGTCAGAGCTCCGGTATAGCTCTCCTTTGCCTTGCGAAAGATGCCGGTCACCACAACTTCGTTAAGGTTTCCCGACTCTTCGTGCATCACAATTCGCATCAACTTGCTCGTGTCCTTGCCTGTGAGAGTCACCGTCTCTGGCTTCATGCCGATGAACGAGAAAAGCAACGTGGTAGATTTGTCTGGCTGTATCAGCAGCCTGAACAGTCCGTCAATGTCAGTCATCGAGACAGTCTTCCCGTCCAGTGTCTTTACCGACACTCCCGGCAGCGGCTCGCCATGTGCATCCACTACCTTTCCGTCGGCAATGACCATTTTCTCGGCAACCTTAGACATCTCGGCTCGAAACACCGTAATGCGTTCGTTTCGCACGGCGAAAGTCAGCGGTTTTCCTTCAAGCACCTTTCCCACGGCTTCCGTTGCAGTGACATCCTTTAGAGTCTTCGTCACGCTGTAGCCGTCAACGTCCTCGTAAGCGAATGTAACGCTGACTCCCGTTTTCTTACTGATTGTCTTCAAGGCCGTAGCCAGCTTCTCGTTGTTGAACGCGACGCTGATCCGTTTGCCCGTTTGTGCCGACGCCATTGTGGCCATCAGCAGCAGACCGACCAAGATTGTGGCAGTCTGCCTGAATCTTTCTCTTGTCATACGTGTTAGTTATGTTAATGAATTATTATTGCTCCCTTTTATAAGTTTTACGAAGCAATGTCAAAATCGGGTATGGCAAAAGAAAGAAAAATATGCTTTTTCTTGGCTTATTGTTGAAAAAAACGGCTATTTGATGATGATTTGGTTGTTCTCGAAGCTCATTTTCGCCTTTTTCATCATGTTTATCGACTCTACGATGTCAATGATGTCGTCGCTGCGGTCGGCGGTGAGGAACAGCCGCGTCGAGGTAAGCTTGGGATTGTCGAACACCACGCTCACATTGTACCACCTTCCAAGCTCAGTGGCTATGTCCAGCAGCGTCGAGTTGTCAAAGTAGAACTTGTCTTCCGTCCATGCCGTATATATATAGGTGTCAACGTCGCTTATGGTCATCTCCTCGTTGTTGAGCACTGCGTGCTGTCCGGGTTTCATCCACTGCGCTTCGTCGGCTTCTGCCTGTCGCACCTCCACGCTTCCCTCCATGAGCGTCACCGAAGGGTTCGCCCTGTCGTATGCCCTCACGCAGAATTCCGTTCCCGTCACCTTCGTCACCATGCCGTTGGCTTCCACCACAAAGGGGTGAGCGGCGTCGTGCCTCACCTTGAAGCAAGCCTCGCCTCGCACCTCCACGCGACGCTCTCCGTCATCGAAGGCACTCGGAAACTTCAGTCTTGTACACGAGTTGAGCAACACTACGGTGCCGTCGGGCAGTTCCACCTCGGCAGTCATTTGCGGCGGGGTTGTTATGGTGCGGAAGAACACGGCAGTGCTTGCCGTGGGCTTCGAGTAGTCGAAGCGTCGGCTGTCAGCCACAGTGGTGGTCGTGCCCTTGCTGTCGATGGTGATCCTGTCGGGAATGTCTATCGAGGCAGTGTATGCCACGAGGCCCTCTGCAGTGTCAGTCGTCGCTACAGCAGCGCCTCTCCAACCCTTGACTACAACGACGAGTAGCACTACGGCGGCGGCTGCGGCAACGATGCTCATTATCGTTCTGCCGTAGTCAGGCTTGCCTATGCCGTGCCTTACCTTGAAGGCGCACAGCTCCGCTTCCACGTCAGGCGCCGCATGTTGGCGTCGGTTGAAGAAATCCGCCATCATCACGTCTTCACGTTCCAGCCCCTCCATAGGGTCGGCGTCAGTGCCCTTGTTGATGTTGTCGATGCTCATTGTCGTTGTCTTAAAAGTGTCGCAAAACTATTGGTTGTCTATAAATAATACGGAATACTATCGGAAAGGGGTACTGTTTTTACCTTTATAAATTTCTCTTAACATCTTCAAAGCCTTTGAGATGTGTTTCTTCACCGTGTGTTGGCTGATGTTCATCGCCTCAGCCACCTCGGCGTATTTCTTTCGTTCCAGATAGCACAGCCTCAGAATCTCGTCAGTGGGTGGCTTCAGTCTGTCAAGCATTTCCTCCACAAGCATGTCTTTCTCCCTCTCGATGGAGTAGTCGGAATAAATTTCCGTTGCCTGTCGTATGTATTCGTCGCTGTAGTGCCGATGCAGTTTGTCACGCCTCATGAGGTCAATGGCCCTGTTGTGTACAGCCGACATGAGGTATGTTGTTACGTTAGCCATGTCAATGTCAGCAATGTTGTTCCATACGTTGAGGAATATGTCGTCGATAATGTCTCGACAGTCATCTTCGTTGGCGAGGATGGAGAGCGCAAAATAGTAGAGGCGACTGTAATTGTCGCCATAAATTTTCTCGAATCTGCGTTGATAGACCATCTGTTTAATCATTCCTCGCGCTTTTAGTCGGCAAAATTACCATTTTCTTTTTAAATCTCCAAACTATTTGCGCTTTTTTTGTTTCGGTTCAGTTCGTTTACGTGAGTCAGCCACTGCTGCATACTCACCTCACTGACTTCCACAATGGCATCGTTTTTCTATTCTGCCGGCATGTCATTGTCGCGGTTTTGTTGAAAACATTACTAATTTAACGTGAGTTCGACGAAATTCATCGACTTGTATAAGCCATCTATAAAGAGAATTTCGTCGGAACTGTTCAGCGATTTATTTTTAACCCCAGAGCAA
>JBJEKR010000208.1:0-1739 GCA_051878735.1 Prevotella sp.
CGTGTACTGATTTTGGTTGACAGTTTTGTTTGTTAATACTAAAGTTGTTTACACTCTTGTTATTTTATTCCTATTATGGTTGTCAGTTCATACTTTTATCAACAGCTTAGGTTTACATTATTCTGCTATTCCTAATTTGGTTGCCACTTTAGAATCTTATTCCCGAAGAGGTTTACACCTTGAGGGAATGGACCTCTGGAATTGTACTCAACCCCATTCCCCCGTTACTGCTATCGTTGTCTTTTGCCAAAGAAAACATAGGCAGTGCAGGAGCTCCTTCCGTTTCTTGGCATAAATGGAGGGGGCTCGATGCCCCTCCATTTATTGGAGATAGCACAGGCATTCGCTGTCGCACCTCCGTTTCTTGGCGGTGCAAATATAGTGAATTATGCTTAATTCCCATCTGTCTGACTTGCATTTTCTTCAAATTGACAGTCCAAAAGGGGATTGTTGGAGTGCCCTGTCATCATCTCATAGGGTGTTTTCATGCCAATCGCCTGATGTGGACGTGCTGTATTATACATGTGGATGGCATTGTCTATGGAATGACTTGTAGCCAGGAACTCCAATTCTCCATTGTTGAATAGCCAGCTGTTCTTCACCGTATTGTTCATCCGTTCTGCCAAAGCATTGTGCAAAGGATCGCCTGTCTGAGTCATACTGATTTGTATCTTTTTAAGCTTCAGTGAATTGACATAGGCTGCAGAGGTGTATTGTACACCCCTGTCAGAGTGATGTATCATATTCTCAATGCTGATTCCGAAGTCCTTGAAACAGGCGTATGCCATCTCCAGAGCCCGCAGTGGGCCTTCCGTCTCAAGTGACTCGTAGAAACAGTACCCTACGATATAGCGGGTATAGGCATCCGTCAGTAGTGACAGGAAGCCGAATCCCCTGTTGCAACAGACATAGGTAATATCAGCCACCACCAGTTCTCCAGCCCGTCTTGCAACCAGTTTAGGTGTTGTATTCAGCAGGTCTGGATAGATGCGGTTGTTATGGTTGGAGTCCGTGGTCCGAGGGCGGAACTGCTTCTTCCTGAGCATGAAGCCATTGGCCCTGAGCACAGCATAGAAACGGTCTCGCCCTAGGGTGAACTTCTCACCAAAGTACTGGCGGCAAAGCTCAAGCAGCTCACGACAACCGGCCTGAGGCAGGTTGTCCGCAGAGCGTATGTGCTGGCAATACAGCACAACGCTCGTTATCAGAATAGACTCCTCGGATACTTTCTCCACATGCTTGTAGAATCCCTGTCGTGTTATGCCAAGCAGCTCACACAATGGACGCACCTTGTAGGTGCGTGTCTCCTGTGCCAGGAATGCAACTACTTGGCATCTGAGTTTTTTCTTATGGGGATGGCATACTTCTCTTCGGCTATCTCAATCATACGCTCGTAGGCATCACGGGCCATCGTTACACGCCGAAGTTCAACTTCCTTGGCTTTGAGCTCCTGCTTCAAACGGACGATCTCATCCTCTGGGTTCAGCAGGGCTGTCTTATCGGTTTCTTCACTCATTGGCAAGGCTACTTTTACTACGATTGGTTTATCTTCGATTGCAAAGGTACGAAGCCAACTTGAAATACTACTCTTTGAAAGACCTTTTTCTTTCTCAAAGGCTGATTTGGACAATGCGGATGAAAGGTATTCTTCCAAAAGGGATAGCCTTTTTGCATCGTTCATGTTCTTGTATTCTCGCATACTGGTAAATTGAAAGTGTCAACTTATTCAGTACACGTCA
>JBJEKR010000209.1:0-7616 GCA_051878735.1 Prevotella sp.
AGATAGGCAATCTTTTCAAGGGCGACAAGGTCATTTGGATGGTGTTTTTCATGCTTTGCATGATAAGCATCGTCGAGGTGTTCAGTGCCTCAAGTAACCTTACCTATAAGAGCAACAACTACATCATGCCTATTGTCAAGCACTCATCGACGATACTCATGGGTGTTGTCATTGCCATAATTACGGTAAACATTCCCTGCCGCTACTTCAAGCTGATGACTCCATTCCTCATCCTCATCTCGTTCTTCACCCTCCTGTGGGTACTCTTTGCAGGCGAGACAATAAATGGAGCAAACCGCGTGATAGAGATAGGTGGACAGACCTTTCAGCCTTCGGAGATAGCCAAGGGGACAATGGTGCTCGCCGCTGCACAAATACTAAGTGCCATGCAGACAGACCACGGCAACACCGACAAGAAAGCTATGCGCTTTATCCTCATCCTTCTGCTTCCCTTTGCTGCACTCATAGGCAAGGAGAACTTATCTACCGCTGCCTTGCTGTGCTTCGTGGTTTTCCTGATGATGATCGTTGGACGTGTACCGATGGTACAGCTTGGGAAACTCCTCGGCGTGGTGTTGTTGGCAATGTCGGTTGCCGTGGGAGCCGTAATGCTGTTGGGCAACGACGAGCCGTCAAATGACAATCCCAACCTCACTAAGACGGAGGAGGTGAGCAAGGAGGACAAGAGCACGAAGACGTCAAACGTGGGCAAGCTGCAGCGACTCGGCACATGGAAGGGTCGAATAAAGAAGTTCCTCGACAACAAGCCCGTAGCCCCCAAGGACTACGACCTCGACAAGGACGCTCAAGTGGCACATGCCAACATAGCCATCGTTACAAGCAACATCATTGGCAAGGGTCCTGGTAACTCGGTTGAGCGAGACTTCCTCGCCCAGGCTTTTTCCGACTTTATCTACGCCATAATAATTGAGGAGATGGGCATCGTTGGAGCCACGCTGGTTGTGTTCCTCTACATTGTGCTTCTGTTTAGGACAGCGCGCATAGCCAATCGGTGCGAGAACAACTTCCCCGCATTCCTTGCCATGGGACTTGCTCTGTTACTCGTGGTTCAGGCAGTGTTCAACATGCTCGTCGCTGTAGGCCTCGCACCAGTCACAGGCCAGCCGCTTCCGCTGATTAGCAAGGGTGGAACCTCAACCATCATCAACTGCGCATACATTGGTGTCATACTTAGTGTGAGCCGCTGGGCAAAGCGCCGACAACGTGACAATTCCGACCAGCCTAATGCAGTGAAGCCGGCTGTTGAGGTGGCATGAAACCAACGACGACATCAAGAAATTTAGTAATTTTGCACACTTAATTTAGAAAGAGGTATGAGTGAGAGAATAAAAATAATCATAAGTGGTGGAGGAACGGGCGGACACATATTCCCCGCCGTGTCGATAGCTAATGCCATAAAGGCTTTGAGGCCCAATGCCGAGATTCTCTTCGTGGGCGCTGAGGGAAGAATGGAGATGCAACGCGTTCCTGCCGCAGGATACGAAATTGTCGGCTTGCCCGTAAGGGGACTTGTCCGTCCGCTTTGGTCGCCTAAGAACATCGGCGTGGCACTCGACTACCTTAAGAGTCTGAGGAAAGTTCGCAAGATTGTCAAGGACTTCAAGCCGGACGCTGCCGTAGGAGTTGGCGGTTATGCCAGTGGTGCCACCCTCGATGCAGCAGCCAAGATGGGAATACCCTGTCTCATTCAAGAGCAGAACTCCTACGCAGGCGTAACCAACAAGCATCTTGCGAAAAAGGCATCGAAGATATGCGTGGCATACGAGGGCATGGAACGTTTCTTTCCAGCAGAGAAACTTCTGCTCACAGGCAATCCAGTAAGGCAGAACCTTCTGGAGACCGATCTTACAAGTGAGGAGGCGAAAAAATCCTTCGGCCTTGACCCTGCTAAAAAGACGATATTGTTTGTCGGTGGCAGTCTCGGAGCAAGAACAATAAACGAGAGCATCATGCGCCGACTTGACACGATAAGGAAGTCTGACGTGCAGATAATTTGGCAGACGGGTAAATACTACAACGCCAGCATCAATGCCCAACTGTCGGGCGTTGAGCCGATAGCCAACCTAAAGGTCACCGACTTCATAGGCGACATGGGTGCTGCCTACAAGGCTGCCGACCTCGTCATTAGTCGTGCGGGAGCAAGCAGTATCTCAGAATTCTGTCTCATAGGCAAGCCCGTAATACTCGTGCCCTCGCCAAACGTGGCTGAAGACCATCAGACGAAAAATGCGATGGCACTCGTCAACAAGCAGGCGGCAATGATAATGAAAGACAACAGGGCACCGGAAGAACTTCTCGACCTGGCGCTCGAAACGGTGACGAGCGAAGGAAAGCTTGAAAGCCTGAGCCTTAACATTAAGAAGCTGGCTTTGCCCGACTCTGCCGACATCATTGCAAAAGAGGTCTTGAAGCTGGCAAGAAAGTGAAAGGAACAAGAACGAAAGAGAACACATTTTTTATTATGGACATTAAAGACATAAAGGCGGTATATTTCATCGGAGCAGGTGGCATCGGAATGAGTGCCATTGCGCGATATTTCCTACATAAGGGGGTAGTTGTGGCAGGATACGACAAGACTGCCACGCCGTTGACCTTACAGTTGGAGAAGGAAGGTATGCTGTTGCATTACGAAGAGGACATCAACGAGATTCCACACGTGTGCAAAGACCCGAGGTCATGCCTCGTCATCTATACGCCGGCAATACCTGCCGACCATAAGGAGATGGCATATTTCAGGGAACGCAATTTCGAGATAGAGAAACGGGCGCAGGTGCTTGGAACGCTGACTCGCGCCCACAAGGGACTCTGCGTGGCAGGAACGCATGGCAAGACAACCACCTCGACCATGTGCGCCCATATAATGCATCAAAGTCAGGTTGACTGCAACGCCTTCCTCGGCGGCATATCGAAGAACTACGGCACCAACTACATTCTTAGCGACAGCGACTACGTAGTAATCGAGGCCGACGAGTTCGACAGGTCGTTCCACTGGTTGCGTCCGTGGATTAGCGTCATCACATCGACAGACCCCGACCATCTCGACATCTACGGTACGAAGGAGGCGTATTTGGATAGCTTCAACCACTACTCCACACTGATTCAGCCTGGTGGCGCACTCGTGATTCGCAAGGGACTGGAGATGAAGGAGAGTCTTCAGGATGGCGTGGCCAGATACGAATACAGCCGCGACGAAGGCGATTTCCATGCAGAGAATATCGTGATTGAAAATGGCGAGATAACCTTCGATTTCGTGTCGCCAATAGAGAATGTCAAGGGCATCAGGCTTGGACAGCCGATTCCCATAAACATCGAGAACGGCGTGGGAGCGATGGCAATGGCGCAGCTCGCCGGCTGCACTGCCGAGGAGCTTCGCTATGGCATGGTGACCTACGGAGGCGTCAATCGCCGCTTCGACTTCAAGATTAAGAACGATAGCATGGTGTTCCTCAGTGACTATGCCCATCACCCGCAGGAAATATACCAGAGCGCGAAGAGCATACGTGAACTGTATCGCAACAAGCGAATTACGGCTATTTTCCAGCCGCATCTCTACACCCGCACACGCGATTTCTACAAGGACTTTGCCGACAGTCTAAGTCTGCTCGACGAGGTGGTGCTCTGCGACATCTATCCGGCACGTGAGGAACCGATACCAGGAGTAACGTCAAAGCTCATCTACGACAACCTGAGGGACGGAGTGAAGAAGGAGATGATAGCCAAGGAGCAGGTCATCGACTATGTAAGGAACCACGACTTCGAGGTGCTTGTCGTCTTGGGAGCGGGCGACCTCGACAACTATGTCCCTCAGATGACAAGGATTCTTGAGGATAGGAAAAAAAAGTAAATCCATTATCTTAACGCAAGAAGGAAATGAACTGGAAGAAAACCGCCATCATAGCAATCGACTCATTGCTCGCAGTGTATCTGTTGCTTGCCATCACCGCTTTCAACAAGCCTGAAAGCGGCAACATGGTGTGCAGCAAGGTGAAGATAGACATTAAGGACGATGTCGTTGACGGTTTCCTCAACGTCGATGAAATAAAGTCCATACTGGTGAGGAACAAAATCTATCCTTTGGCGAAACCCATGCAGAGCATCGACGTACGCCAGATTGAGGAGACGCTGTGCAGCAGCCCCTTCGTCAACGACGCACAGTGCTACAAGACACAGAGCGGTCATGTGTGCATTGAGCTGACACAACGCATGCCTTTGGTGAGAATAAAGGCTGCCAACGGCGACGACTACTACATCGACAATCATGGCGGAATAATGCCCAACGTGAAATATTGCTCTGACATAATCATCGCCACGGGCTGCATCGACAGGAAATATGCACGAACCGTTCTGACAAAGGTGGGCAGGGAGATTCTGTCCGACAGATTCTGGCAGAACCAAATAGTGCAAGTCAACGTGCTTGCCGACGGAACCTTGGAGATGGTTCCACGCGTAGGCGAGCACATCATCTATCTCGGCGAACCGACGGAGATTGGCGAAAAGCTGTCACGACTGGAGAAATTCTACAAGTACGGCCTAAGCCAAGCAGGGTGGAACAAGTACTCCTTAATAAACGTGGCTTTCGACAACCAGATAATTTGCAAGAAGAAACAACAAAACAATAGCATAATGTAAAAAGATGGCAACAAAGGAATTTATCGTAGCAATCGAGCTTGGTTCATCAAAGGTGACAGGCATCGCAGGACAGAAGAACCTCGACGGGAGCATCAATGTGCTCGCCGTGGTAAAGGAGGAGTCGTCATCATTCATACGCAAGGGCGTTGCCTACAACATCGACAAGACCGCCCTCTGCATCTCGAACATAGTGAAGAAATTGACCACACAACTCAAGACGGAAATCACAAAGGTGTATGTGGGAGTTGGCGGACAATCTATCAGAAGCGTCAGAAACGTCATCACTAAAGAACTGCCCACCAACACCAAGGTGACGGAGGAAATGGTGGTTGACCTTATGGAGGCCAACAGGGCAATGGAATATCCCGACCAGGAGAAACAGAGCTATGTCATACAGGAATACAAGGTCGATTCGCAATTCCAAATCGACCCCGTAGGAATACAGTGTTCGCATCTTGAGGGAAACTTCCTCAACATCCTGCAACGCTATACGTTCTACAAGAACCTTAACCGCTGTCTCGAAAATGCGGGTATCAATGTGGCCGACATGTTCATCTCGCCCATAGCGCTGGCCGATAGCGTGCTGACCGAAACCGAGAAGCGCTCTGGATGTGCACTCGTCGATATCGGTGCCGACACCACCACCGTGTGTGTCTATAACAAGAACATCCTGCGCCATCTGGCTGTCATTCCGCTTGGTAGCCGCAACATCACGAAGGACATTGCGTCGCTGCAGATTGAGGAGTCTGAGGCTGAAAAGATGAAGCTGAAGTACGCCTGCGCCTATACCGACAATGCCGACATCGACAACAACCTCAAGCTGCCCATCGACAAGGACCGCAGCGTCGATAGCCGCAAGTTCATCGAGATCGTCGAGGGACGACTGGAGGAGATTATCGAAAACGTCTGGAACCAAATCCCCTCCGACTATTACGAGAAGCTGCTGCTTGGAGGTATTATACTTACGGGAGGCGGCTCGAACATCAAGAACATTGAAAAGGCGTTCTACAACTATACCCATCTCGACAAGATAAGAGTGGCGAGATTCGTCAACTATACGGTGAAGTCAACCAACCCCGACATTAATGCCAAGAACGGCATGATGAATACCGTGCTGGGACTTCTCATCAAGGGCGACCAGAACTGCGCGGGAGTGGAGATTGACCCTACAAACCTGTTCGACAGCAACAACACGGCATCGCTAAACGGACCTATCTCGCTCGGACAACGCTCGGACAACACCAAGAAGACGGGTGTGGTGCTCACCGAGGCTGAGAAGCGAAAGGCTGAGGAGGAGGCTCAACGCCGTCGCGAGGAAGAGGAACGCCGACGCGAGGAGGAAGAGGCGGAGGCACGCCGACAGGCCGAAGACGAGAAAAAGCGACTTGAAGAGGAACGTCGCCGCAACAGTCCACTCAACAAGAGTATAAAATGGCTCAAGAAAGTGGTTAAGGACATGACGGCAGACGAGTGAGAATTAAGAAACGAAGTTCGACGAAAGTCAATTAAGAATTAAAAATTAAGAATTAAGAATTAAGAGTGAAGAATGAAGAGTGAGGAGTGAAAGTGAAGAATTTTAAAACAACGAAAGATATGGCAGACAACAATATACCATTGGTTGACTTCGGGTCGCCAGAGAAAGAGCATAGCATCATCAAGGTCATTGGTGTTGGTGGTGGCGGTGGCAATGCCGTGAACCACATGTATCGTGAGGGCATTCACGACGTTACGTTCGTCTTGTGCAACACCGACGCGCAAGCCCTCAACGACTCCCCCGTGCCTGTTCACCTGCAACTCGGCAAGGAAGGACTCGGCGCAGGCAACAAGCCTGAAAGGGCACGCATAGCGGCAGAGGAGAGCATCGACGACATAAGGAAGATGCTCAACGACGGAACACGCATGACGTTCATCACAGCCGGTATGGGTGGTGGAACGGGAACGGGTGCGGCACCCGTGATAGCCCGTGTGTCGAAGGAAATGGACATCCTCACCGTCGGCATCGTTACCATTCCGTTCCGCTTCGAGGGCGACCGCAAGATCGACCAGGCTCTTGACGGTGTGGAGCAGATGTCGAAGAACGTTGACGCATTGCTCGTCATCAACAACGAGCGTCTTCGCGAGATATATCCCGAGCTGACCGTACTCGATGCCTTCGGCAAGGCTGACGACACGCTGAGCGTGGCGGCAAGGAGCATAGCCGAAATCATCACCGTACACGGACTCATCAACCTCGACTTCAACGATGTCAAGACAGTGCTCAAGGACGGTGGCGTGGCAATAATGAGCACAGGCTACGGCGAGGGCGAAGGCCGTGTGAAGAAAGCCATCGACGATGCACTCAACTCACCGTTGCTCAACGACAACGACGTGTTCAACTCGAAGAAGATTCTGCTCAACATCTCCTTCTGCGGCAATAAGGACAGCAAGGACGGACTGCTCATGGAGGAGATGAACGACGTGAACGACTTCATGGCGAAGTTCGGCGACTTTGAGATTAAGTGGGGCATAGCTACCGATCCCGAACTGGGCAAGAAGGTGAAAGTGACAATACTTGCCACAGGCTTCGGCATTGAGAACGTCGATGGAATGCACGGCCACATAAAGCGTCACACGCAAGAGGAGGCAAACCGCATAGCAGAGGAACAGGAGAAGGCTGCCGAGCGTCAGGACCGCCGCAACCGCTACTACGGCAACGAGGGCAACAACCTCAAATACAAGCGTCGCCCGCACATCTACCTCTTCCATGCCGAGGACCTCGACAACGACAACGTGATAGCTAAGGTTGAGGACACCCCCACCTACAAGCGCACCAAGGAGATTCTTGAGAGCATCAACAGCCTCTCATACGTCAAGGAGCATCAGGCTGAGAAAGTAGTGGAAGAGCCCAAGGAAGCGACTCCGGGCACGATCAAGTTTTTATAGTTAGAGAGGAGGCTCACCCACCACAGGTCTCCAATAAAAAAATA